>NZ_DBHIHF010000048.1:0-1541 GCF_057248925.1 Stomatobaculum sp. | reverse complement strand
CAGTTGTGGTGCCTAACGATAGTCAATGTGTCCAGAATTCTGGGTACATATCATTTGTGGTTTTCTGGCCTGTCGTTTTCGAATCTAGGATGTTCCAATCCGTTTTTCTCCCCTGCTTTCTCTCTCGGCTCTCGCTATCTTAAGTAAAAACAGGAGCACACAAAAAAAGAGGACGGATGTCTCCGTCCTCTCGCTTTCGGCGCACTGCGCCGGTTTTCCGGTTCAACTTTTACTTTCCCCTGCTTATTGCATCGCCGCTTTCTCTTATGTGGTGACCTTCGCTCTCCCTGTTCTCACAGGAGCTGTGCCCGAAGGTCCTCTGCGCTGAGGGGGCTCAAGTAAGCCGGTGCAATGTCAAAAATGGTCTTGCAGCCCTGCTGTCCCTCCGCAGCGAGGCGATGTGCCGCGCGCGCATAGGCTGCGAGCACAGCGCCGGTAAACTCAGGGTTCGAGTCGAGCTTCACACTGTACTCAATGAGTTCCCTGTGCCCGCCGTCAAAGCCGGTCACGCCGCTCCGGATTACGAAGCCGCCGTGCGGCAGTTCTGCGTGCTGTTCGCGCATCTCCTCCGCTGTGATGAAGTGTACCGTGGTGTCATAGTCCGCAAAGTAATTCGGCATGTTTTTGATTTCCGCCTCGATTGCAGCGCGGTCCGCATTTTCCGCGGCAACGACAAAGACCTCTCTCTTATGCATCTCCCGCGCGGTGAATGCGGGTTGCTCACCGTTGCGGATGCGCGTCATTGCGTTGTCGACCGGAATGGTGTACTGTCTCGCATCCAGCACGCCCGCAATACGGCGCACCGCGTCGGAGTGTCCCTGGCTCACGCCCTTGCCCCAGAAGGTATAGTTCTTGCCCTGCGGGAGAATGGCGGTCGACATCATGCGATTTAAGGAGAAGAGACCCGGATCCCAGCCGAGGGAGATGATGGCCAGGTGGCCGCTCTCTCTAGCCGCGCGGTCTACCTCCTCAAAGTGAGACGGAATCTTGGCATGCGTGTCAAAGCTGTTGATCACGGTAAAGTGGCGCGCATATTCCGGCGTCTGGGTCGGCAGATCGGTCGCGCTGCCGCCGCAGAGCACCATGACATCGATTTTCTCTTTCCAGTCGAGCACCTCGGAGAGCGCGACGACCGGGACCTGTTCCGTGTGAATCTTCACGGTCTTCGGATCGCGCCGCGTAAAGACAGCGACGAGTTCCAGGTCCTCGCTCTGTTTGATTGCACTCTCAATGCCTCTCCCCAGATTTCCGTAGCCCAAAATACCGATGCGTGTCTTCATTCTGTTCTCCTCTCTGAACGCGAAAGATGCCGCTAACATGATATGTTTTCTCTGTTGTAACGGAAAAGTCCGTTTTCTGTCAATCAAAACCTTTGTGAAGGCTCTTGCCGAAAGCTCTGCGTGCCTGCTGTGTCGCAAAAGCGGGCAATGCTGTCGGCAATCCGCGCCGCATCCTCTTCCTCGTGCGTCACAAACACCGTCGTGAGGCCGCGCGAGCGCTGTTCCCAACGGAGAAGTTCCGTGAGTTCCCGGCGAAGTGGC
>NZ_DBHIHF010000047.1:0-2438 GCF_057248925.1 Stomatobaculum sp. | reverse complement strand
GGCATGCGAATCTGAAGTATAAGTTTGGGAACAGGCACTTTTGGGCAGAGGGATACTACGTAAGTACCGTAGGATTGAATGATGTGACGGTAAGAAAGTATATCCAAGACCAAGAGAGCTGATACTCTTCAAGATAAGATGAGTGTAAAGGATTACGAAGATCCGTTCGGGGCGAAGCCTGGAACGGATCAAAAGTAATTAAGCCAATAATTGCCCCTTTAGGGGCAGCCAGGTGATAAAAGCAAGGTGGCTTGAACGGAGCTCCCAGGAAGCTTTGCTTCCTGGGAGGCACAAGGAGAAAGCCAGCGCCTTTAGACGCTGGCTAGTAATGCGGGCTTATAGCCCGCATCCCGAATCACCCGTTTTACGGGTGGGGGCGATTGACAAGGAAGGATTGACAGGACTATAAAAGCTGCTTGCTAAGTATCGCGGCGTGGGTTATGTTAGGCTTGCAACAGAGCTTGCCCCGATGGAACTTGTGATATTCAATCGACCGACCGCGTTGTCGGCATTGAGAAGGGAGCGCTATGAGAAAGAAGAACTGCCGCGTGTTGCTGCTTGCGACAGCGGTGGCGCTGAGTGTCGCCGCTTGCGGAAACAAGGCTGCCAAAGGCACCGAGACAGAGAGCAGCACGGCGCAGGGGGAAGCGCCGAGCGGTGAGGCGCCGGATGGGAAGGGCGGTCCCGGGGGAGCGTCGGGCGGTGCACCCGGCGGAAGCAGCGCGGACATCGATTACAAAGGGGCGGCGGAAATTACGACGGCAACTTCGACGAGTGACCAGACCTACGTGAGCGCCACAAGCGATGAGAGCGCCCTGCTGATTTCGACCTCCGATGCAGTGACCATTGCGAACCCTCTGCTCACAAAGACCGGCGACTCCGACGGCGGTGACAACTGCAACTTCTACGGCCTCAACGCAGCGCTTCTGGTAAAAGGCGGTTCCAAGACCACGATTACCGGCGGAAGCATTACTTCCAACGCGAACGGCGCGAACGGTATGTTCTGCTACGGCGGCAACGGGGGAAAGAACGGCGCGAGCGGCGACGGCACGACGGTCACCATAAAGGACACGAAAATTACAACCATGGGCGACGGCTCCGGCGGCATTATGACAACCGGCGGCGGCATCACAAATGCCTCGAATCTGAAGGTCACGACGACAGGCCAGTCCTCCGCGGCGATTCGAACGGACCGCGGCGGCGGCACGGTCGTGGTAGACGGCGGCAGCTATGAGTCAAGCGGCGTCGGCTCCCCGGCGATTTATTCCACGGCGGACATCACGGTGTCCAACGCAGAGCTTAAGTCCTATCGCGCGGAGGGTGTCTGCATTGAGGGACTGAACTCCATCAAGCTTGAGAACTGCAATCTCACGGCGAAGAATACAGAGCGAAACGGCAACGCGACCTTCCTCGACAGCATCATGATTTATCAGTCCATGTCCGGCGATGCGGACAGCGGCACGAGCAGTTTTACGATGAACGGCGGCAGCCTGACCAGTCAAAGCGGCCATGTGTTCCACGTGACCAACACCGATGCCGTAATCACCTTGAACGATGTGAAGATTGTCAACGAGGACTCCGAGAAGATACTGCTCTCGGTCTGCGCGGACGGTTGGAGCGGCGGAAAGAACATTGCGACCTTGAAGGCGAGCAAGCAGACGCTTGCGGGCGCAGTCAAGGTGGGCAACGATTCCACCTTAAATCTTGAGCTTAGCGACGGCTCGAGCTTAGAGGGCTCCGTGGACGGCAAGATCAGCAATGCGAAGGGCGAGACTGTCTCGACCGAAGTCGGAACCGTCTCGGTGACGCTGGACAGCACCAGTACCTGGACGCTCAGTGCGGACAGCTATGTGACTTCCTTTAACGGGAATGCGGCCAATGTGACGGCAAACGGGCACACGCTCTATGTGAACGGCGTAGCGCTCACGGGGACCAAGTAAAGAAGAGGGAAAGAGACAGGCGCTATCGAAAGCACTAAGCCATACAGAGAAAAAGAGACGGCCTTCCGCAGTTTGTGAGGCCGTCTTTTCGCGTGCCTACGAAGCCAAGTTTTTGCCGGAAGGAAATTAAATTGGGCTCGTAGTCATTGACCACGTCGCTGCGCAGAGGCATCCAAAATAAGAAGGGACAGCTATACATAACCGGTGGGTCGTTGCATATAGTCGAGAATGCCGAGGGGGCGCCCTCCCGCCGAGATGAGGCGGATTCCAAAGCCGTGGCGTGCAGCCTCCCGGCGTTCTTCGTCGATAAAGTCGAGAAAAATTTGCTCCTGTCCGAGGTGATGCGAAAGAAAGTCCGGATTCGAGTTGTAAATGCGGAGTACCGTGAGACAGGAGGTTGTATCGTTGCCGAGTGTTTCTATGTGCATGTGCTAAGATCCTCTTGCTAGATTGCAAGATCAAGTAGGACAGTCTGAAATAATTCCTCCGGCGAACTGT
>NZ_DBHIHF010000046.1:0-2940 GCF_057248925.1 Stomatobaculum sp. | reverse complement strand
AGCCGACCGAGGAGAACGGAGAGGAGGAGAGCAGGCAGACGGCAGAGACCGTAGCCCAGAGTGACACGCGGGGACGGCAAAGACAGAAACGGCCTGAGAATACCCCAGAGAAGGGCAGACGAAAGAGAAAGCGGCGCCTGCCGAAAACGGGAGAAGTGAGCGTCGTCACGCGACATTCGTAAGACCCGAAGCAGAAACTTGGGCACATCAGACAATAGCTGATATCGAGAAAGGCAAGTACCTCAGAAACACCGAAGTACTTGCTTTTTTTATGCAAAACTTCTAAAATATTACCGATGACAATCGGTTAAAATTGTATAACGGAGGTTGCAATATGAGTCATATCAATGATTCGACGGCGGCCCGGAGAATCCGCGAGATACTGGATCAGGACAGTTTCGTGGAAATCGGCGCTTATGTGACGGCGCGGAGCACAGACTTCGGCGCAGCTTCTGAGGAAGCAACGTCGGACGGCGTCGTGACCGGCTACGGCACCATCGATGGCAAGCTCGTATACATCTACGCGCAGGATCCGAATATTTTCGGTGGCTCTGTCGGAGAGATGCATGCGAAGAAGATTCGCCGGTTATATAGCCTGGCAGTGAAGATGGGAGCGCCTGTTATCGGGCTTATCGACTGCGCCGGTGTGCGTCTGGCGGAAGCAACGGATGCGCTGTTTGCTTTCGGCGCGCTTTATCGGGAACAGGCACTGGCAAGCGGCGTGGTTCCGCAGATTCAGGCTGTATACGGACTTTGCGGCGGAAGCCTTTCGGTCAGTGCCGCACTGGCGGATTTCACCTTCATGGAGAAGAAAGCAAAACTCTTTTTCCATGCGCCGAATGCAATCTCTGGCAACACCGAAGCAGAACTCGACACAGCATCGGCAGAGTTCCGGAGTGAAGAGAGCGGTACGGCGGACTTTGTCGGCACGCAGGAGGAAATCGCAGCCGGCATTCGCACACTGGTCGGGGTGCTTCCGTCCAGCAATGAGGATGATGAGTCCTACGGTGACTGCGAGGACAGCCTGAACCGTCTGGTTCCGGAGGTCGTGCAGGCTTCCGGTGCGGGCGTGCTTCGCGCAATTTCGGATGACGGTTTTGTCTGTGAGCCGGGACAGCACTACGGTTGCTCGGTGACGACAGCATTTATTCGTCTGAACGGTTGCACGGTCGGTGCGATTGCGGCGGCATCCGGAGAAGTCTGTTTCCGTGGCGTCGAGAAAGCGGCGCGCTTTGCAAAATTCTGTGATGCGTTCAGCATTCCGCTCCTCACGGTCGTGAACAGCACGGGCTTTGAGAAGACACTCTGCAATGAGAAGCGTCTGCCGCAGGCAGTTGCGGCATTGATTAATGCCTATGCAGAGGCAACTGTGCCGAAGGTGACACTGCTGAACGGCACGGCACAAGGCCTGCTCGCAAACGTATTTGCACCTCGGGCGGTCGCAGACATTGTTTATGCTTGGCCGAATGCGGAGCTGTCGCTGATTGATGCCGGCGCAGCCGTCAAGATTCTCTACGCTTCCGAGCTTGAAAAGGCTGAGAATAAGACCGCTTTCTTCGAGGAGAAGAAGGCTCAATATCTGGAGAAGCAGGGATCGGCGATGAGCGCGGCAAAGCGCGGCTATGTCGATGACATCATTGCACCGGAAACAACGAGAAAGCGTGTTATTGCAGCCTTTGAGATGCTCTTCACGAAGAATGAGGAAATTCCTGCCAAGAAACATGGCACGGTCTGAGCGGGGTGTCGGGATGAAGCAGAGAATAAAACAGTTTCTTCTCACCGTAGCTCTGTGCCTCACGTTGGCAGTTCTGATTCCGTTCTCTGCCTTTGCAAAGATTGACCAGAAAATACTGGATTCCGCAGAACAGGGCGCTAAGAAGAATATCAGTGCTGTCATGAGCTTTGATGAGGCCATGCTGCAGAACTACATCGACCAGTTTGAGGCAAACGGCGAAACCAAAATGGCAGACGGCTTGAAAAGCTGGCAGACCATTCGGGAAGATGTCGGTGATGTGACCTCGGTGGATGATGCCGTAGCAAAAGAAGTGGATGACGACAATATTCTGGTCACTGTCAAGGCGCACTGCGGTAATCGTGAGGTCGTTGCACACCTGGGCTATCAGGTCTCGAGCGGTGATATCACCGAGCTGAGTTTCAGCAAGGTTGAAACACTCGCGGAGAAATTTGAGAGCGCCGGGCTCAATCTGATTATCGGAATGGGAACCGTCTTTGCGGTATTGATTTTCATTGCTTTCCTGATCAGTCGTTTCAAGTACATCCATGATTGGGTGAGCCGGAAAGAGGCCATCGAGAAGGAAGAAAAAGAATACAAAGAGAAGGTGGCTGCAATTCAGCGTATGCCGAAGAGCGCCAAGAATGTCTCCCAGCGAATCAGTGCGGAGCAGGTCAAAGCGGCTCAGGTGCCGGAAGGCACAAAAGTGCAGTGCATCTCCGCGCCGGAAGAGACCGCGGTTGAAAGCGAATCCGTTCCGGCTGAGACGGTCGCTGTGCTGGCGGCAGCCGTTGCGGCAAACGAAGAGCCGCAGCTAGATTCACAGATGCTCGCAGTTCTGACAGCGGCAGCACTTGCGGCAGAAGGTGAGGATCCGGGACCTGACGGTCTGGTTGTCAAATCTCTCAGAAGACGCGGCAACAGCAAGAGAAGAAGACGTTAAGAGATATCACACAGGAATTACATACATCTAAGGATAGACTGAGGAGGAAAATACCATGAAGAACTATACCATTACCGTGAACGGACAGGTCTATGTTGTACAGGTTGAAGAGGGTATCACCGCAGCCGCGCAGGGCGCACCGGTTGTAACCATTCCGGCTGCTCCGGTATTCCAGCAGGCAGTGGCACCGGCACCTGCACCGGTCGTGGCACCGGCAGCAGCACCGGTCGCGGCTTCGGCTCCGGCCGCTGCACCGAGCGGCGCA
>NZ_DBHIHF010000045.1:0-2974 GCF_057248925.1 Stomatobaculum sp. | reverse complement strand
GACGTGAGTAAGCTTCTCTTCGGAGACTTCGGTGCCCTGCAGGGCGGCGAGACCGCACCGCTGGTGCCGGATACCTTCCGCTTTGTCTTACAGTCTGTCACGACACCGACGGGCACAACGACAGTGCTCCCGGCAGTGCCGGGCGGCGGCGCCGCTTCGGGCATCACGGTGACGCCGGGGGCGGGAACCATGGGCTACGCGCTTCCGAGCGCGCAGCTGCAGGTTCCGGCTGTGGGCAGTGCGGCGGCGACCGCAGGAGCAGCAGCGGTTGCAAACTTCCCGGCAGGCCTCTTTACCTTCAGCTATCCGGGTACCTATGTGTATACCCTCAAGGAGACCGCGGGTTCCGCGCAGTACTATAGCTACGATCCCGCCGTCTACACGATTACCTTTACGGTGACGCAGAGCGCGGGCGCGCTCGGCGCGGGAACCGGCAATTCGCTTGCGGTGACGCGAAGCATTACCAAACAGAGTGGAACTGCAAGCACGGCGGCGACCGAGTTGCAGTTTGAGAATCGCTACACCCTGCCGCGCCTCACGGTGCAGTATGACGCAGAGGGCGGCAGCCACACGCCGACAAACGAGAGCGTGCGCTACGGCGACTATGCGACGGCACCGCCGGTCGTAAACAATACGGCTGGCACGCCGACCTCCCCGGCGGGAGAGAAGACGGGCTATCACTTCCTCTACTGGACGGACGCGGCGGGGACGCAGTTCCCGTTTGCGACGACGCCGATTCATGCGAACACAACTTTGCACGCGAAATGGGAGATTAATCGCTACACCGTGACGGTGCAGGATGCGCCGGATGCAGATGCGGGGCATCAGAATGCGCAACTCGCACAACACAACAACGTGCCGCACGGGTCGACTGCGCTCACGGCGCCGACCGTACCGGACAATAAGACCGGCTACCACTTCGATCACTGGGAGGATCAGAACAATACGGCTTATACCTTCGGATCTCCGGTGACAGGCGACACGACCGTGCACGCAGTGTATACGCCGAACACCTACACGGTGGTCTACGAGCCGAACGCGGGCGGGACTACGGTGAACGGCAACATGCCGAATACGAGTCATGTTTACGACACGCCGCAGAACCTGCCGCCGAACGGCTTTGATCGCCCGGGCTATCAGTTCATGGGCTGGGGCACAAGTCCGACAGCGACCACACCGACTTATTATGACGGCGTCTCGGTCAACAACCTGACGTCGACCAACGGCGGTACCATACATCTCTACGCTATTTGGGCAGCCGTAACACCGTTTGATCACGATCCGGCGCTCACGAAGGTACTCGGCGGAGAGGCACACCGGACACTGCTGACCGGTGAGACCACGCCGCTGACACCCGAGACCTTCCGCTTTGAGCTGAGGGCAGTCAGTACGACCGCGCCCGGCATGACAACTCTGCCGATGCCGGTCAATGCACACGGCGCACAGACCTACACCGTGACGCATACGGGGGACGGCACCGAGCAGTTAGGTTCGATTCGCTTCCTGTTTGCGGGTGACTATGTCTATGAGCTCCGCGAGCTTGCAGGCACAGCGCTTGCCGGCAGCCCGGCGGCGGTACAGGGCAGTTACTCGTACGACACGGCAGTGTACCGGCTGACCTATCACATCACACAGGCCGGAACCGTGATGAATGGCATCGTGACGGTTGAGAAGCAGACGGCTGGAGGTGCCTACTCGGCACCGGTTGCCTATACGACGGCGACAACTCCGGCCTTTACGAACGACTACCTCCTGCCGCGCTATACGGTGAGCTTTAATGCAAACGGCGGCAGCGTGACGCCGACATCGCAGACTATCGTCTACGGTGACCCGCTTGTCGCACCGCCCACAGTGGGCGGTTCTCCGGCGGGCAGTCGCACCGGTTATACCTTTACGAACTGGCAGAACCCGGACGGCAGCCCGGTGAACTTTGCGACACCGGTGACCGGCAACCTGATTCTGACAGCCGGATGGACGCTTCGTCACTATACGGTGACGGTGCAGGATGCGCCGGATGCCGACCCGGGACATCAGAATCAGATCATCACGCAAGACACGAATGCCGTGCACGGCAGTACGCCGACCGAGCCTGCGCGTCCGGACAACAAGACAAACTTTATCTTTGACCACTGGGCAAAACCGGACGGCTCGACTTACAACTTCGACGAGCCGCTGACCGGGGATCTCACGATTCACGCGGTCTACCGGCAGAAGCGCTATACAGTGCGCTACGATTCCGGCACGCCGCATTCCGTCGGCAGCATGACAGATTCGCACTTCGGCGGCGGAGATACCAACCCGCTTCCGCCGAATCAGTACGCGCGTCCGGGCTATACCTTCGGGGGCTGGAGCCGCACGCCGGGCGCAACGACGCCTGATTATGCGGACGGTCAGCCGGTTACGAATCTCACGACTTCGGACGGAGTTACCGTGACCCTCTATGCGGTCTGGAATCCGGCGAGCCCGGCAGTCCTTCACGATCCGCCGGTGCAAAAAATCATTACCGGCGGCACACCGCACAATGCGGGGACCTTTACCTTCCTGCTCCGCGCGGTCAGCACGACAGCACCGGAGGCGGCAGGGGTTCTTCCGATGCCGCTCACAGCGGGAAGTAATCAGGAGATGCGGCTCGAAATTCAGGGCGCGGGAACTGGAGAGTTTGGAGACATTACTTTCCGGCTACCGGGAACCTATGTCTACGAGATTCGGGAGCTTCCGCTCGGCAGAAAAGGTTTCACGTTTGACACGGAGCCTGTGACCGTGACCTATGTGGTCACCCAGCAGGGCAATGTGCTGACGGCAAGCCGAAGCATGGAGAAGGCAGGCCAGGCTGTGACAGCTGCGACCTTCACCAATGAGTTCGAGAAGCCCTACTACACCATCACCTTTGATCCGAACGGTTCCTGGATGCGGATTCCACAGCAGTCGGTCAAGGAGGGAGAGCACGGTAAGGATCCTGCGCAGCGTATGCTCC
>NZ_DBHIHF010000044.1:0-4002 GCF_057248925.1 Stomatobaculum sp. | reverse complement strand
CACGAGTTCGTCATCGGCTCTTTTTTATTGTCCTAGTTCATCTTACAATCATCCAGCGTGATTTTTACAGCATTTGCACTTGCAAAGCAGCTTAAAATCGGGTAAACTTAGATACCGTGACATTACATCCTTGCTTCCGGACGTGACCGGAGGCCGGAGACCAAAAGGAGGAAGAGCGAAATGAACAAATACGAATTGACGCTTGTTCTGAACGGAAAGCTCGAGGAAGAGGAGAAGGCAGCGGCGCTGGAGAAGGCGCAGGGCTACATCACCCGCTTCAACGGCACTGTGACGAACGTCGACGACTGGGGTAAGAAGAGATTTGCTTACGACATCCAGAAGATGAAGGAAGGCTTCTACTACTTCATCAAGTTCGAGTCCGAGGATGCGTCCACGCCGAACGAGCTGGAAGCAAGCCTTCGCATTTTCGAGCCGGTCGTGAGATATCTGATCGTCAGAGACGAAGCTGTCGAGCAGCCCGCACAGGAAGCGGCAGAATAATTCAGAAAGAGTGATTGTATGAACAAAGTCGTTTTGATGGGAAGACTGACGAGAGATCCGGAAGTTCGCTATTCGAGCGGCGAGAAGTCCATGGCGATTGCGCGTTACACCCTTGCGGTGGACCGCAGAGGCAGACGCGGAAACAGCAACGGCGAGCAGACAGCGGATTTTATTCCCTGTGTTGCCTTTGACCGGGCGGCGGAGTTCGCGGAGAAGTATTTCCGGCAGGGAATGCGCGTGCTGGTGTCCGGCAGAATTCAGACCGGCAGTTACACGAACCGCGAGGGCCAGAAAGTTTATACAACCGAAGTGATTTTGGAAGATCAGGAATTCGCCGACAGCAAGGGCGCTGGCAACGGCGGAAGCGGAAATTATAACAGCGCCCCGCAGACAGGCTATGCGGAGGAGAGAAGACCGAGCCCGCAGAACGCCAGCACTGAGGGATTTATGAATATCCCGGACGGCGTCGAAGACGAAGGACTGCCGTTTAACTAAAGAGATAGGGGGACAAGATCATGCCTTTTAACAGAAGTGACAGACCGGAAGGACAGAGAAGCAGACGTCCGGGCGGCATGCGCAGAAGAAGAAAAGTTTGTGTGTTTTGTGCAGAGGGCGCAAAGCCGATCGACTATAAGGATGTCGCAACGCTGAAGAAGTACATCTCCGAGAGAGGTAAGATTCTTCCGCGCCGCATTACCGGAAACTGCGCGCGTCACCAGAGAGCACTCACGCTCGCAATCAAGAGAGCACGCCACATCGCTCTGCTGCCGTACCAGGTGGACTAAGCCACAGGCGCAATACGAGAAACCGGAAGGGAGTTCCCGCGAGGGGACTCCTTTTTTGTGCGCTTAGCCTCATCTGTTTTCCGCAAATGTAAACTCGGGTGTAATCATCCTTGCGTAGCCGGTCAGCGCGCCGCTAAGTTCCGGGCTTGTTCTGCCCGTATTTCATATAAGACCCGCCGCAAGAAGGACAGAGAACATGCGTCATGACGTTTTCCTCCAAACATACTGGTTCAAGGAAGCCCACTCTTTTTGTCCTATAACTCAAAAAAGAATCCCTCACTGCACGCAGCGGGGGATTCCGGTATTTATTCTCCGCGTCTCGCTGCATAGTCCTCGAGGAAACTGTGGTCGCCGTCGCTCTTTCGGATGCCCGGAAAGGTTTCGGTGCAGACTGCGTGAATCGCGTTAAAAATGCTTTTTTCAATGTCAGGGTTGGTCTGCTTTAAGTGACGCAGCAAAATCTTGACTTCTTGGCGCTTGCTGCCGCCGCCGCCGTTGTCGCAGATGGTGCAGTTCTCGGTGAAACGGCAGGCGCACTGGATGAAGGAGAGCTCATTGTAACGCCGCCATGCGATGATATCGTCCTCACGGATGCAGTACATCGGGCGTATCAGTTCCATCCCCTCAAAGTTCTGTGAGTGCAGCTTCGGCATCATACCCTGCAGCTGGGAACTGTAAAACATCGCCATCACGGTGGTCTCGATCACATCGTTTAAGTGGTGGCCGAGCGCAATTTTGTTGCAGCCGAGGTCCTTGGCCTTCCGGTAGAGGTGGCCGCGGCGCATGCGGGCACAGAGATAACAGGGGTGCTCGTCGGCATTGTTCGCGACATCAAAGATGTCGGTCTCGAAAATCGTAATCGGGATATTCAAGAGCTTTGCGTTGCTCTCAATCTTTGCGCGGTTCATCTCGTTGTAGCCCGGATCCATCACGAGGTAGATGACCTCGAAGGGAACATCGCTGTGTCGGTGCAGTTCCTGGAAGAGCTTGGCCATCAGCATGGAATCCTTGCCGCCTGAGATGCAGACCGCGATTTTATCGCCGGGTTCCACGAGGGCATAGCGCTTTACGGCGGCAATAAAAGGGTTCCAGAGCTGCTTTCTGTATTTTTTGATGATGCTGCGCTCGGCAATCTGGTAAGGCAGAAGTTCTCGTGCCATGGTAGTCCTTTCTGGTAAGCGGTCAATGCAGGAGAGGCGCGAGTGCCTCGAGCAGGGCATCGAGTTCCTCGCGGGTGGTCAGGTGACTTAGGCTCAGGCGGAAGGAGGCGAGCGCATTCTTCCGGGAGCGGCTCACGGCAAAGACAGCGCGGCTCGGCAGAGCATCTGTGGAACAGGCGGATTTCACGGAGATGCAGATATCGGACAGGGCGAGTGCCGCCTGAACGGCCGCGCCCCTAAGTCCCGAGATGCTGAGATTCAGAATGTGCGGAACGGCAGTCGCCGGGCTGTTGACGGTAACTTTCGCTTCCCCTTTGAGCGCCGCGCGGAGATACGCGTTGTGCGTGGCGACAAGGTCGTAGCGGGCGGCTTCTTCGGCGAGTGCTGTCTCCAGCGCTGTCTCCAGCGCGCAAATTTCGGCGAGTGCCGGGGTGCCGCTCCGGTAAGGCGAATCGCTTTCTCCGCCGTGAAGCTGGGGGTAGAGCGGAATGCCTTTCTTCTTATATAGAACACCGCTGCCGACCAGACCGTAAAACTTATGCGGGGCAAAGCTCACACTGTCGGCGGCGGAAAAATCGACCGGGACTTTGCCGATGGCTTGGGTTGCATCCACATGGAAGTGGCAGTCCGGGAAGCGCCGGATCAGTGCGGCGGCCTCGGCGAGCGGCTGCAAAGTGCCGAGTTCGCTGTCGACTGCGGAGAGCGACACGAGGCAGGTGTCCTTCCGAAGTAGGGAAGAGAGTGCGTTCAGATCGATGCAACCGCTCGGCAGAATGGGGAGCAGATCGATTTCATAGCCGACTTCCTGCAGATAGCTGAGGGTTGCGCTGACGGAAGGATGTTCGAGCGCGGTACTGATGATGTGGCGGCCGACATGGCGCCTGGCTGCCGTGCTGCCAAGCAGCGCGAGATTGTTGGCTTCGGTTGCACCGGAGGTGAAAACCAGCTCCTCCGGCAATACGCCAAGCAGCGCCGCAATATGCGCCCGCGCGTCGGCAAGTGCTTTTGCAGCGGCCTGTCCGGCGGGATGCTTGGAATTCGGATTGCCGGGATAATCGAGACTTGCGCGAAGAAAGGCCTCGGCGACGCGGGGGTCTGTCGGGGTATTTGCGCTGTAATCGAGATAAATCATAAAAACCTCCCAAAAGAGTACAGAAAAATATTCTAGCATGCGGCTTTGAGCGGTGCAAGGCGGCTCAGGCGGAAAGGGGATAAATGGGAGAGGCTCAAACAAAGAGCCCCGGGATGCGGGAGCGAGAATTGCGTTGTCATAAAGAAGCGGGTAAAACGAGGAGGAGGGATGAGGGGTGGGGGAGGGAGAGGCAATCTCTGCACTTTTCGCGTGTCAGGTGGCGATACTTTCTATTTGTGTTATACTCTTTCTGAGCCATGGCGAACCTCCTGGTGTTGTGTTGTGTGGTAACTTCATCATACCACGAGTTCGTCATCGGCTCTTTTTTATTGTCCTAGTTCATCTTACAATCATCCCCAAATAAAAAAGTGGCTAGATTGCAAGATCAAGTAGGACAGTCTGAAATAATTCCTCCGGCGAACTG
>NZ_DBHIHF010000043.1:0-4704 GCF_057248925.1 Stomatobaculum sp. | reverse complement strand
GGCGGCAGCGGCGGCGGAAGCAGTCGCGGCAGCAGCGGTGGCGGCGGCGGCACCAGCTTCGGCAGTACCGCAGGCGGCCCGAGCTTCATCGGCAAGGAAGCCTTTGTCGCGGACTACGAGCAGGGCTACACGGTCGGCACGAACGGCAACTGGCAGCTCATTAACCCCGAGCACAGCGAGTGGATCTTCACGCTGAACGGCGGTATCCGCCTTGTGAGCCGCTGGGCAAAGCTTGACTACGCAAACGGCGATGTCAACAAGAACGGCTGGTATCACTTCAACTCGCACGGCATTATGGACTTCGGCTGGTTCCGCGACGAGAAGCTCGACTGGTACTACTGCAATACAGAGCACGACGGCTGGCTCGGCAAGATGAAGCTCGGCTGGCACTACGACGAGGCGGATAAGCACTGGTACTACCTGGATCCGCAAACCGGCGTCATGCACACCGGCTGGACGGAGATCAACGGCAAGTGGTACTACTTCGCACCGACCACCTCCGCAAACACCTACGAGTACGATGCGGTGAATGAGAGATGGTTCTACAAGTCCAACTCGGTCGTGCGTCCCATGGGTTCCATGTACCAGAACGAGACGACGCCGGACGGCTACCGCGTTGACGCGAATGGCGCGTGGATTCACTGAGGAGGAATGAGATGAGATTGAGACAGAAGATTAAGTCTCGGATCGCCGCGGCGATGGCGGCTGTCATGGTATTTTCCATGGCAGCCCCGGCGCTGCCGGTTTATGCGGCGTCCCGCACCATTATTTTTGATACAGGAGACGGCCCCAAAGTTACGGACGGTCCGAATCACTATACGACCGATACAATCACTGTGAATGAAGGCGATTTCCTGAAGAATGCACCTGGGTTTGCAGGGGTTCCGTTGGTGGATACATCCGGCAGTACAGTGGCCGCAACAGATACGCACGCACGACCGGTATTGCCTTGGGGTGCTGCTAATGTGCCGAGCTGGAGTGGTTGGACGTTTGACGGTTGGTACAATGATGCGTATTCTTTGACAGAGCCGATTTCTTACTTACCGCTTGTTATGCCTTCCGGCAGTGGAAATATTACCTACAGGGCAAAGTGGAAGTCTGACGGCACTGTGCAGACAAAGACACTTACCGTCATGCACTATCGTATGCTGGATGATTCCAACACAGAATTACCGGCGAGTGCTAGCGCCAGCTTCTATACAGCAGACCATATTGCGTTTAATCCGGGTGGACAACCTTGGGTAAACCCGTCACCTAAGTCGGTAGGTGATACGATCACGGAAGTTCCGCTTTCCGCAGCAGCTGTTCCCGGTTATACCGTGAAAGAGGTCATTCTCAAGAACTACAAGAATGTCAAGTACGGTGAGAGCAGTGGAAGCGGTACGGGCGCGGCCACAGTAACGGTTGATTCGGATAAGACAGTCAGCGGTACGATGCCGAACGATGATTTGACAATCCGCTATCTGTACAAGCCGGATGACAATCAGAAATTCTCTTTTACGAGAGAATATGTGGATGCAAGTGGTGCGACCATTAAGCAGACAGACTCTGATTTAAAGAAGGCGGAAGAAAGTATTAGCAATTTGACACCGCCTACAATTGCAGGTTTTGTTTACAATAGCTACACGATTCTGCAGGGCCAGAATGATGACGCAAATGCTTGTGTCTACGGCACGACCACTTTAGCCGGAAAGAATCGCTTTAATTTTGACTCAGATGGTGTGCTGAATGGCAAGATGCCGAACCAGAATGTCAAGATTCGTTATACGTATACGCGTGACCCGGCTTATCAGCTTCGCGTACAAGTTAAGTATCGCGACAACCACGGCAATCCGTTGGACGGTCAGGATGGCAGACCTACGATTGCCGACATCAATGAATTGCGTGCAGTCGGTACGACAGGCGAACAGACGGTAGCGGTTCCCGTACTGGCAGGCTATACGTATCCGCCGAACATGAATCCGGGTACCAACGGTGGCGCAACAGCACCGACTGTGCCGACGGCGTCAGATCCTAACTTAAAATTTACATTACAGGCGGGCAGTGATAACCAGGGTGCGAAGATCGAAATTACTTATGTCGAAAATACCAGTGATGCGACAGCCTGGGCGCGCGTGAGCTACCAGACAAGCGCAAACGGCAATATCACCGGTAATACGGCACCGCGCTCCATCCGTGTCGGCTCCTACACTTGGGATAAGCTGATCGGTGAGGCAACGGGCGGCGGACTTGCTGTCAGTGCAGACCCCGAGCGAAACTATATGCTCGAGGGTTGGTATGTCGAGATGGACGGCGTTGAGACTAAGATTTACGACGCAGCGACCGGTACTTCAACCATTCCGACAGCGGATCATAAGTTCGTGGTTCCGGCAGGTACCGGTACACCGCCGGCCATGAGAACTCTCAAGATTTATCCGAAGTTCGTGAAGAATCCGGCGGAGTGGTATACGCTTAACTTTACGAGCAGTGCAAACGGTCATCTGAGCGGCTTTACAACTTTGACGGTTCCGAAATACACGCGAGATGCTTCCGGTACTTGGAATCAGACCACTTGGGCAGATTTGAACGTGCCGACGGCGACGCCGGACAGCGGTTACTATGCAACGCCGTGGACCAGCAGTGTTGGCTTGCAGCCTGGTCCGACAACACAAATCGGCGGCAGTGAGACCTACAATGTCAGCTTCCTGCGAATCGGCTTCACGGACGACGGCCTGCTCGCAATGCCGAACGCAAGCGGCACAGTCGCAAACAACGGCACAGGTTCGGTCAATGTGAGCAGTGCAAACGCACTCAGAAACTATGCCATCACCGACATGAGCGGCAATGTGATTGCGACACTTCCGGGCGCTACACTTCAGACAGGCGCGTTCACCGGTCTTCCGGTCAATGCACAGTACCAGGTCTATGAGCTCTCGAGCAGTGAGAATCCGGCGGCAGGTACGCCGATCACAAGTGTCCCGGCGCTAAACCGCAGTCAGCCGACCACGGCGACGGTTCCGGCAGTCGGACCGAATGCTTCGACCGGCACGGACGCCGCAAATCCGGGTCAGCAGACCATTACGGTAAGCCCGACCGCGCCGAACACCGAGTACTCGCTGCTTGACGCGAGCGGCAATGTGGTACCGGCTTCCGGCTGGGTCACCCCGAGTACGCCGGGCGCAGCGATTGTCTTTGACAACCTCGACCCGAACACGACTTACACGGTGGTCGCAAGACCGGTCGGCGGCAGCCAGACCCCGCAGAATCAGTCGGCACAGGGAACGGTGATCCCGGTGACGGGCAACCCGGCGGCAACGCCGGACACCTACACGCTGCGTCTTCTGAACGGCGGCAAGGTGATTGAGCACAAGAGAACCATCAGCGGCGTGGAGCAGTTGCTTCCGATCGGCGCGGATGATACGAATGTTACCTTCCAGGCGGGCGATAAGATCAAGCTTGACGTGACCGTCCCGGCAGGTGCGACGACTTTCAACCGTTGGAATGTGCTGCTCGGCAGTCTCAATATGTCAACGGTACAGACGGTATCATCACCGCGTATCACGATGCCGGCAGGTTCTGTGACGATTTCCGCAAGCTTCAACAACCAGCCGCTGCTTCCGGCACAGCCGAAGGCAGACCTCGACTACACGCCGAAGGACGGACGCTTTGCGCCTGACCCGGCAAACAACGCACAGCTGCTCACAGAGCTCACGAACAACCCTGATGACCTTGCAGCGCTTGCAAATGCAAGTGTGAGTAAGCTCACCTATATCGTGAAGCTGAACCGTGGGGCTGTCTCGGCGGCGAATGCAAACGAGCTGAAGACGCAGACAGGCGACAACGATCTCAAGACACCGTGGAGCCTGCAGGTCGGTTTGGCTCGCGATGTGGACGGCGTCAATAAGACTGTCCCGGCGTCGAACAGCAACGCGACGGTGCGTGTCATGGCGCGTCTCGATGAGAGCCTGAAGAACAACACCGATTACAGCCTCTGGAAGCGCACCGTGGATGGCGCGGGCAATGTCTCCTATGTGGATGTCCCGATGAATCCGGCAGACTTAAGCGCGGCGGGCTTTGACGGCAACTTCAGCTTTGAGGCGAAGAACGGCGACTATCTTGTGCTGAGCTATAAGAAGGCACACACGGTGACCGTGATTGACTCGAAGCGCGGCACAACCTACACCTTCCGTGTCCCGCACGGCGGTGATATTGCGAGCCACGCGGACTATACCACCATGCGCGGTGCCCTCGCTGCGAACTACACAGATCCGACGACCGGCATTGAGTATGAGTTTGATCAGTTCCGGAAGCAGAACAATGCGACCGCAGCGACATTCGCAGACACCGATCCGGTGACGCGCGACATGACTGTCTATGCGATGTACATCCCGGCGGACGACACGGCTTGGCAGAATGCGAGAAACAACCTGATCAGCGAGATCAACAGAGGCAACGGCGTGATGACGAATCCGAGCATTGTTTCGCAGCTCACACCGACCGAACTCTCCGATCTGACCAATGCGGTGACACAGGCAAATGCGCTTGCAAACCGTCTCCCGAGACCGACCACGGCTGAACTGGTCACAGAGCACGCAAATCTGAAGGCTCTGATTGACGCGATTCTTGCCAGAATCGCGGGTATCACTCCGTCTCCGACCCCGACCCCGACCCCGACCCCGGGCGGCGGTGGCGGTGGCGGTAGCCACAGCGGCGGCGGCGGTGGCG
>NZ_DBHIHF010000042.1:0-5331 GCF_057248925.1 Stomatobaculum sp. | reverse complement strand
AGTCCGAAGCTTCTCGGCGGCGAGCCCTTTGTCGCGGACTACGAGAAGAGCTACGCGGTCGGCACGAACGGCAAGTGGGAGCTTGTGAATCCGGTGCAGCACGAGTGGATTTTCACCTTAAACGGCGGTATGCGCCTCGCAAACCGCTGGGGAAAACTGGTCTACAACTACGGCGATCACACCGAGACCCACTGGTATCACTTCGGACAGCACGGTATCATGGACTTCGGCTGGTACCGCGACGAGGCGATGAACTGGTATTATCTCGACCGGAATCACGACGGCTTCTTTGGCAGAATGCAGACCGGCTGGCATCTCGACGACTTTGATCAGCGCTGGTACTATTTCGATGAGAGCAGTGGTGTCATGCAGACCGGCTGGCAGGAGATCAACGGCAAGTGGTACTACTTTGCGACGAGCGCGAGCACCGATACTTATGAGTACGATGCGGTCAGTGAGAAGTGGTACTATAAGGACAGCGTTTCTGTGCGTCCCTACGGTTCCATGTACATAAACGAGCTGACCCCGGACGGCTACCGCGTGGATGCCACCGGCGCATGGATACGGTAAACAGCAGTACTAAAAAAGCAAGGCGGCAACGAGATCCCTAATTCTTGCACCTGCGCGGGGCGGAGAAGCATAGCTTCCCCGCCCCGCTTTTTTGTGCCCGTTATCTCCGGGAAAGGCGCGGCGTTTGGCGACATATACAAGCCGTGCAATTTGTGAAGTGATAAATTTAGAGGAACGGCTCTGCGAAAAATGGTATACTGAATTGCACCAAGTGCGGCACTTGAACGAGAGTTCTGAAGAGCAACGCGAAAGTGGGCCGGTTCTTACAAATGCAAACGATGCGGCCCGCTGTGCGAGATTGCGGCAAAGTTTGCGTGGGCTGATTTGATGAAGCAGAAGCAGAGTATGCGGCCCCGCAGCGAGTAAAAGAGATGAGACAGAAGAAAGGAGGCAGAGATGGTTATTAGATATACGGAAGAGCAACTCAAACTGGAAGCTATTTTTGAGCCGTATCTGGAGAAAGGACGGTTGCGAGAAGACGCTCCACAAGCGGCGAAAGAAGCTTTAGAGCGATACGACGCAATATTCGAGGAGAGCTACCGAAGAGCATTCGAAGACACCTACGGATGGAGTTTGGATAAATAATTTTCGTATCATTGATCGTGGCCTTCGGCTTCTTGAAAAGCTAAGGATTGCCCTCTTTTTTGAATGAGATTTCCAAGGCTTCGGCGGCGTGTACAAGCAAGACAGTTTGTGATACGATACTCAAGGTAGGGCTTCACCATTAAGAGGAGGTACGAGTATGCAGGAGTACAGACCGGTAAAAGAGGGAAAAGTGCGCGAGATCTACGATGTCGGCGAGGGCCTTATCATGGTCGCGACGGATCGCATTTCCGCCTTTGACGTAATCTTAAAGAATCGCATTACGGACAAGGGGGCGGTGCTCACGCAGCTGTCCCGTTTCTGGTTTGAATATACCAAGGATGTCATGCCGAACCACATGATCAGCACGGATACGGCGGACATGCCGGAATATTTCCGCACGCCGGAATTCGAGCGCCGCAGCATGCTTTGCAAGAAGCTCACAATGCTGCCGATTGAGTGCATTGTCCGCGGCTATATCACGGGCAGCGGTTGGGAGAGCTATAAGAAGAACGGAACCGTTTGCGGCATTCAGCTCCCGGCGGGCTTGCAGGAGTCCGAGCAGCTGCCGGAGCCGATCTTCACGCCGAGCACCAAGGCGGAGATCGGTGACCACGACGAGAATATTGACTTTGCGCGCTGCATCGAAGTGCTTGAGAAGGCCTTCCCGGGCAAGGGCAGAGAGTACGCGGAGATTATCCGCGACAAGACGCTGGCACTGTATCGCCTCTGCGCGGACTACGCGAAGACCAAGGGTATCATTATTGCGGACACGAAGTTCGAGTTCGGTCTCAACGAGGCGGGTGAGGTTGTCCTTGCGGACGAGATGCTGACCCCGGATTCCTCGCGCTTCTGGCCGCTCGAGGGCTACGCGCCGGGCAAGTCTCAGCCGTCGTTTGACAAGCAGTTTGTGCGCGACTGGCTGAAGGCGAATCCGGACAGCGACTACAAGCTCCCGCAGGATGTCATTGACAAGACCATCGCAAAGTACAAGGAAGCGTATGCGATGCTCACGGGAAAGGAGTTAGACTGAAGCACTGCTTCGGGCGTTATGGATTGTAAGAAGGAAAGTCAGCCGGAGTTTCATCATTTTCACGCGGGCGATGTGGCACGCTACGCAAAGTTCTATGAGCTGCGCTCCAATCTCACCTCAGACAGCACACCGCTCGAGAGTTTTCTCTGGAGGAAGTACTTTGACGCGCGGGCTGCGGTTCTGAGAGACGGCGAGCGGGAACTCGGCCTGCTCTGGCTCTACGGCACCGAGGACGAGCCCTATGCGGCCATGCCGCTCGCGCGGGAGGAGGATCTTCCCGCCTGTTTTGCGGCACTGCAGCGGTATTTTCGCGAGGTGCTGAAAAAGCCGCTCATTGTGAAACTCGCGGATGAGGGCGCCGTGCGCGCACTGCAGCTGCCGGAGGATCAGTATCTGGTCGAGGAAGAGGAGAACGCCGCCGATTATCTCTATGACGGCAACGCGCTTCGCACGCTCTCGGGCAGAAAACTCCACAAGAAAAAGAATCACTACAATAACTTTATCAAGAACTACGGCGAGCGCTATACCTACCGTCCGCTGGAGCCGGGTGACCACGAGGCCGTGCTCCGTTTCCTCGAAAAGTGGCGGGACGGTAAGGGAGATGAGGTCGAAGACCACCTGGACCGCGAGGTTGAGGGCATTCACGATCTTCTGAATCACGGCGAAGAGCTGGCTCTCGGAAAAAGTGTCAGCACCGGTGCGATTCTGATTGACGGCGAGCTCGCGGCTTTCTCGGTCGGTAGCTTGAACCGGCGCGACAACATGGCGGTCATTCACATCGAAAAGGCAAATCCGGAGATTGACGGCCTCTATCAGGCCATCAACAAAGAGTTCCTGTGCCACGCCTTTCCGGAGGCAGCCATCATCAACCGCGAGGACGATGTCGGTCTGGAGGGACTGCGGAAATCAAAGCAGAGCTACTATCCCTGTGGATTTGCAAAGAAATATCTGATTCTGGAGCGAAAGGGCGCGGATTTGAGCGACCGGCAGATTCAGGCAGAGATGCAATACTAAAAAAGAAAGAAGATCTGTCCGCGTCGGGCAGATCTTTTTTGACAAGGAGAGGGGAAAAGTGCATGCAAGTCAAGAAGTTGGAACAGACGGAAAAGGAGCGCACGCGGAAACTCTACGAAGAGGCTTTTCCGGAGGACAGCGCGCGCATGCGGGATTTTTACTATGCGTCGCGTATGCGGGAAAATACGGTCTATGTCATAGAGAACGAAGAGGAAGTTGAAGGGATGCTCTGCCTGAACCCCTGTCGGGTGCAATGCGGGAGAGAAGAACTGACACTCTCCTATATTGTCGCGGTGGCAACGGGGCAGAAGTACAGGCGGCGCGGCATCATGCGGCGCATCCTGACCGAGGCGCTTCGGGAGGAGTATGCGGCCGGCAAACCCTTTGTGTTTCTCGAGCCGGCAAACCCCGCCTACTATACGCCGTTTCAGTTTGCCTATGCCTCGCGGCGGGAAAAACGCATTCTAAAAAACGATGCCTGCTATCACTGCCGCGCGGTGGATGTCGGAGACGAGAGTCTGTTAAACGAGCTGTCAGCCTGCTGTAACGCAATACTCGCAGAGAAGTATGATATTTTCTGCCTGCGAAGCCCCGACTACCTGCGCCGCGTGTGCGGCGAGGTGTCCGCTGGAGAAGGACGGGTGCTGTCTGTCTGGGAGAGACAGGCGGGCGGCAGCGAAAAGCTGATCGGAATGGAGGTCTTTGACTATCCGGACACACGGGAGCAGGATGCCCGCGTCATATTGCCGGACGCGGCAACCCTGAAATGTTGCGGCACCGAGCCCTTCATCATGGCGCGTATTCTCTCAATCCCCGCTTTTTTTGCGGGGATTTCGCTCCGGAAGGAAGCGGCGGCGGAGGAGCGGAAGTTTTTCTTTTCGCTGAAAGATCCGCTGATTGCGGAGAACAACGGCGTCTTTTTGCTGCGTGCGACCAAGCGGGGAAGTTTCGTGGAGCGGCTTTCGACAGAGACAGAGCGGCGGCAGCATGTCACGGCGCTCACACCGGAAGAACTGGTTGCCGTATTTTTCGGCATGCAGCGTGCGCCTTGGGCAGAGGAATTGACGTCATACAGGGCTTATTTTGACGAAGAAATGTAAAAAAGGCTTCCGATCGGAAGCCCAAGTTGACTGCCAATGTAGGCGAGTGCGCGGGGCAGGCCGACCGTATTTCTTGTGGGAGAAAGGCATTATAATAAGAAGGCGTGTCGGCATGGCTGCTCGGTGCGGCCTGCCGGGGGATTACGCGCGTGAGTCTTTTGATGCAACAGCTCATGGAGCTGCGTTAACGCAAAAGAAAGGAAGGGCTATGAGCAGAGAAACAGAAGGCTTGGAAGCACAGATTACAACACTCGGAACCTGGATTGTGGAGAGTCGGCGCATTGTCTTTTTCGGCGGCGCGGGTGTCTCGACCGAGAGCGGGATTCCGGATTTTCGCTCGGCGGACGGACTCTATGCAGAGAAGCGGAGTTATCCGCCGGAGCAGATTGTGAGCCACAGCTTCTTTCTATCGCACACAGAGCAGTTCTATGAATTTTATAAGGAAAGAATGCTCTATCCGGACGCAGAGCCGAACGCCGCGCATCTGGCACTCGCCGCGCTTGAGCGGCAGGGAAAACTCAGCGCGGTGATTACCCAGAATATTGACGGACTGCACGAGAAGGCCGGGAGCAAACAGGTATTGCCGCTCCACGGAACAGTCCTGAAAAACCACTGTATGCGCTGCGGAAAGTCTTATTCCCTAGCGGGGCTGTTATCGCGCTCCGGTGTGGTACCGCACTGCGACTGCGGTGGTATCATCAAGCCGGATGTGGTGCTCTATGAGGAAGCGCTGGACAGTGCCCTGCTTAGCGAAGCAGCACGCCGCATCGCGGAAGCGGATCTTTTGATTGTCGGCGGAACCTCGCTCGCGGTCTATCCGGCGGCGGGACTCCTGCGCTATTTCGGCGGACGTCACTTGGTCGTCATCAACCGCAGTGCAACGCCGGCAGACCGGGATGCGGATCTGGTCATACAGGCACCGATCGGAGAGGTGCTCTCAAAGGCGCTGGAAGAGGCACGCTGAAGCGTGATTTTTACTCTAGATTGCAAGATCAAGTAGGACAGTCTGAAATAATTCCTCCGGCGAACTGT
>NZ_DBHIHF010000041.1:0-6547 GCF_057248925.1 Stomatobaculum sp. | reverse complement strand
GCCTGCGCGGCGGCACAACCCCGACCGGCACAGGCAACCGCGTCTATCAGAACGGTGCGGAAGGCAACTGGGTCAACTTCGATGTCGCACAGCATGGCTGGTACTTTGACCTCGGTGCCGGAAAGAAAATCAGAGGCAGCTGGGCGGATATCGCCTACACCTACGGCGGCGAGACGAAGATTTACAGCTATCACTTTGATGCCGACGGCGTGATGGACAGCGGCTGGTGGAAGAATGATCAGGGCACCTGGTTCCACCTCTCGACCAATCACGACGGCTGGTTCGGTTCTATGGACAAGGGCTGGTACCATGACAGCGCAGACGGCAGATGGTATTACCTGAATCTCTTGACCGGTGCTATGCTGACCGGCTGGCAGCAAATCGACGGCGTCTGGTACTACTTCAATCCGGAGACGCCGGCGCCGACCTGGGACTGGAACAGCGAGACAAACCGCTGGGTCTATGCAAACCGCGGCGGCAGACCGTACGGCTCCATGTTTGCGGGCGAGAAGACGCCGGACGGCTACCATGTGGACGCCTCCGGTGCCTGGATTCGCGAGACACCGTAAGACCATCCTTTTCGCTTCACAAGAAGGGCTCCCTCCGGGGAGCTCTTTTTTTGCATTTTTACTGGACAAGTGCTGTATATCTGCTATAATTATTCATCATTTCTTAATTTTTTGTGAGGTGCCATTTGGAAAAACGAGTGTCAGGAGCAAGTTGGATGCGGAGAGCGGGGCGGTCCGCACTGAGTCTGGGACTCAGCGCAGCGCTCGGACTGCTCTCTGTTTTTGTGCCCGCGGCGAGTCTTGAGGCGCTGGCGGCCACGGAGTTGCAGCCCGCTGTGCCGGCGCTCCCGCAGAGCGGCGAGACCACGAACCACAGCATGACCTTTTCCTGGAAGGTGGGGAATGACGACCGCGAGCTGAGCCCGGCGCTGCGCTCAAGCCGCTATAACATCCGCGGAAAAAATGCGGACGGCTCGGAACCCGGCATCACGCTGGATTCCGACAACGGCCTCGAGGGCAACGGCATTCCGCTTTACATCGTGATGCCGGACACGGATCAGGGATCCGCGCCGTATCCGAAGCAGGTGGATACCACAACGGGGTCCGGCGGAACCGGCTACTGGCCGGGCGTTGCGGAACATGACGGTCAGGGAAATACCTACTACATCGCGAAGATGGGGCAGAGGGCCTCGGAACTCGCGGGGGGCAATGTAGCGAACGGCGCAAACCAGAACCTGAGCGGCGCGGCGCTGGTCGCAAAGAACGGCGCGGTCGAGACCACGCGCTTCGGTCCTTCCGGGCGCTATCGCACGATTGAGACCCAGGTCGAGACCCGGGTTGCGGGCCGCTATGTCTACGCCGACTACTATTTCTACGGGCGGGAGAATCTGCCGCCGGGCGGACAGAAGTTCTATGCGGGCATGGCCTACGATCTCTCGGTCAATGAGAAGCTGGTGCATATTCCGGGATATTCCGGTGTTTACCCTTCGGGCGAGGGTCAGGTGAAAGACATGATCAGCACGGACCGCGGCTTTTATGCGAGAAAGAGCGGGGATATAGCGACGGTGAACATTATCCTCGACGATGCGACGCTCGGCACCTCGGCGCCGGGCAGCAAGTGGATCGGGAAGTTCGATCGCCGCTTGCAATACGCCTTCCACAGCGGCTATGACACGAAAACGCACGGGACATATCAGTTCAATCCGGTGGCGGGAGCGGGCGCCTTGACCGGACATGCGCTCGCCGATTCGGATCTCTCACCGGCTTTCTCCTGGGAGTTAAATCTCCACCCGGGAGAGACCATCCATAAGCGTGTCGCCTACAGCTATGTCGAAGCTGCAATTTATGTCTCGAGCGGCGGCAATGACGGAAACAGCGGCACATTTGATCACCCGGTGAATAGTTTTGACCGGGCACTGCAACTCGCAAAGGACAAAAATGCGGTCATCTACTTTGAAGACGACCAGGCGCTTACCGCGCCGCTGACCATCGACGCGAGCAAGGTCGGCAGTAGCGGCACGCTGACACTTGCGAGCACGGATATCCGGCAGAATGCGACTTCGGTGAGCTTCGGAACCGAGACCAAGACCATTGCGCCCGCGGCGGGCTACAGCGGGCCGCTGTTTGTGAACAACCAGGGCACGGTGCCGGTCGCGATTGAGGATCTCCGCTTTGCAAACGGCAGCGGCGACTTCATGTTAAAAAATACGGCGGGAACGCTCTCGCTCGGCGCAAAAACCGTGCTCGAGGGCGGTGGAAGCGGTGCGCTCGGCATCACCGGCGGCAATGTTGAATTTGCCGCGAGCGGGGAGACGGGCAGGCAGTATCCGCTGACCATCCGGAATAACAGCGCGCATACGGACACGGCTGTCACACCGACAGTCTCCGAGGGCGCTGTGTACCTCGGCGCGGGCGGCAGCTTAACGGTCGGCGGCGCGGTGCAGCTGACCGGAAACCAGAATGCCGCTGGTAAGGCCGAAAATCTGTATCTCACGGCGGGGAAGACAGTCGCAGTCAGCGCCTCGGACCCGCTGGATGCATCTTCGACCATAGGCTTTACGACCGCCGTGCTGCCGACCGCGACAACGGATGTTCCGGTTGCGGTCAATGCCGATGGCGCGCTGGATCGCTTCGAAAAGGACAACACGGCGGTCGGCATTGTGAAAAAGAAGAGCGGCACGTCGATTGTCCTGCACGCGGTCATGCAAAAGTTGAATCGGAGCATCACGGACTTGTACGGTCTGCCGATTTCCGGGTCTCCGGTGCTCACGACGCAGAGTTCCGACGAACTGGTCGGCAGCAATCTGACGGTCGCGGGACTTCCGGTCGCCCTGCAGAGCTTTGTGTCGGGCAGCACCCGCTATGTCTTTGATCACGCGGAACTATCGGTTCCGCTCGGCAGCGGCGCAGCGCTGTCGGCGACAGACGGCACACTCTCGAACTTTGTGATGCCGAATGACACGGTTAATCTCCAGTACCGTTACCGCGACGACATGGGCCGCATTGTCATTAACGGCAACGGCGGACTTCCGGGGCTGAACTCGACGAACGGAATGGCGGGCGCACAGACCGTGGCGCCGCTGCCGACACGCTACGGCTATGTGATCGACAAACTGACCGAGAACGCGGACGGCACGGGCGCGGCTGTCACGGCCAATGCGGCGGGACAGTATCTCCTGACCTTTGTGTCGGGCATCAAGACCTACTATGTACAGTGGAAGCCGGATCCGAGCATTCACTATCAGCTCTACGCACAGTATATGAACGGCGACGGCTCGATCTTGTTCCACCAGACAGCGGCTGTGCCGATTACCTTCCAGACGGCGTTTACAGTCGGCAACAAGCTGATTCCGGGCTACCGGCTCTTGCCGGACCGGAACCTGTCCGAGGTCACACCGACCTCGCTGAAAAACCTGGTCGGCGGTGTGGACTCGAACTGGCAGGCAAACGGCGACTATCAGGGCATCATGCCGAACCAGGATGTGGCGATTGCGTTCCACTATGTCCCGGGCAACGCGGAGAGCGACAAGGCGAATTTCACGATGGAATATCACACGGGCACGGCGGCAGCGCCGGGCGGTCTGGTGCCGGGTACGGCGCCGATCACGGTGCGCTATCTCCCGGAGACACAGATCAGTCAGAGCCTCAGCCTGCCGACCGGTTACCGGGTCAACGGCAGCACGCCTTTCCGGGTCGTGCAGGGCGGTCAGCCGAGCCTGCCGACTGCGACCAATCACTTTGTCTCCGCGGTGCGGAATGTGGACATCACCGGCACGACTTTGACGGCCGAGATGCCGAACCAGGATGTGAAAATCGAGATTTATCTCGAACCGGACGGCACCGGTGTCCCGTTTGTGATGAGCTTCCGGGATGCGGACAGTCTGGATCCCGCACTGCAGGTCTTAAAACCGCAGCAGATTTCGAACCGGCCGATCGGCGCCGCGCTCACCGAGACCTTCCCGCAGATTTACGGCTATCGCTATAGCGCGACGGAGCCTGGTTTTAGCGATGCGCCTGTGGGGAGCGGCACTGTCAGCGTGAGCGGCAATGCGCAGAGCTATACGACGACCATGCCGGGCGGCGAACTGGACCTGAATCTCGACTATCACCGCGACAGCAGTCAGTGGGTGAAACTCAGCTACCTGCCAGGTGCACACGGCAGCCTCACGACGACGGGGGCTTCGGTGGATGTAAAGACCGACGCGGCCGGGCAGCTCTACGCGGAAGTACTCCGCGCCGGAAGCACGGCGACCGAGGGCTACACCTTTGCGGACATCAAGGCAAAGCGGCTGGTGCCGGTTGTCACGGTCAGCGAGAGTCCCTACTACGACTTTGCGGGTTGGATTGTGAACGACAACGGCAACGGAATGCTCGACGCAGGCGAAACACTTGCGGCCGACACCGACAGGTTTACGGCCGATACGGTGCTCACGGCGTACTACCGGGAGAATCCGGCCTACTGGATTGATGTCGCGATTGCGCCTTATGACAGCAACACGCTGCCGGTGCCGGGCATGCGCCTGCAGTACCATGTCAAGAAGGACAGTCTCTTCGGTAGCATCCGGGCGAGCGCCGACGCCGCGTTTACCGGCATCGCGAACTATGTGCGCGAGGACTGGTATACGGGCAACGGCAGCAAGGCGGATACCTCGACAGTCCTGCAAGACGGTGAAACCTATCGGCTCAGATATGTGAAGAATCCGATTGTCTTCGGCCTTCCGGCGCAGGATGTGGATGCGGTCGGCGGCCTGCTCTCCGACAATACGGGGCGCGTGACGGTCTTTGACACCAAGCCCGGCTATCAGTACATTCTGACCGATCCTTCGGGCGCGGTGCTCGACATTGTGCCGGGTTCGATTGCGGGGCGCAGTTACTTTGACAACCGGATACCGGGTGAACAGCTTGTGGTCTATGAGGCGACGGGAGATGTCACCGTGCAGCCGGGCGATGCGATTGCGACCGTCATCGCGGCACATCCGGCGTCGCCGCACGCAAAGGTCGGACCGGGACACCCGGTCAGCATCCCGCTGCCGAATCAGAATCCGGATCCGGAGGCGGTTGAGACGCCGAAGTTCATGATTCAGACCTATGAGGGTGAGATTCAGACCATTGCGGCGCGGGCGGTCAACGGAACCTTTGACAGCGACGCGCACGCGGGCGAGACCGTGGAACTGAACGCGCCGCTTGTCAACGCCGCGGGGGCGGCATTCAAGGGGTGGCGTGTCGTCGCGGGGTATATCCCGGATGTGACGTTCCAACCGGGACAGGCGGCCGTAACCTTTACGATGCCGGCGAGTAACCTCGTGCTGGAAGCAGAGTATGAGGCAGGGCCGGGCACGGATGCCGCAGTCTCGGACGAAAGCCGCAACGCGGCAAAGGGCGAGTTTTCGCTGGTGCCGGACGAGAAGGCGAGACTGTCTGCGCTGCTCACCACGCCGGAGGACCGCGTCCTCTCGGGCGTGAACGGCGCGAAGGTCGAATATCGCACGGTCTACAGCAAGAGAGAGGTGCCGCAGACCGCATCAAACGCGTTAAAGACTGTCAGCATTGCGGGCACGCAGCATCCGGACGCTTATACGGCGGCCTTTGAGCTGAAAACCGATATCGAGCGCTATGTGGACGGCAGAAAAGTCAACGCGACACCCTCGAATGCAACCTTTGAGACCTATGTGCAGCTCGAAACCAAGGACAACGATATGCTCGACTATGAGCTCTTCGAGGAGCAGCCGAGCGGCGGCTATGTCGGTGTTGCGCTGCAGACCTTGTCCGGCAGCGTCGAGGAAAACGGCGGATTGTTCCATTTCACCGCGAAGGCGGGTGTCCGCTACTACCTCGTTTACTCGAAGGCATATCGCCTGACCTTCCTCAATGAGGCGCCGAATGCGGTGCAGCCGCGCTATCGCTTCAAGGTGCGGCGCGGAGAAACGGCGGAGGACAGCGACTATGCGGGCAGCGATGCGCTCGGCGGTCTCGTTGCGCCGGATCCTTATGCGGTCGATGCCGACGGCGTCGAGTATCGTCTGCACGCAGACCCGGTCTGGAGCAGGCGGAATGACCGCTACCAGGGCTTTGATCTCGGTACGCCGGTGCGAAAGCCTCTCACGCTCTACGCGTATTATGAAAACAACCGCGCGGAGCTGAACGATACCAGACGGCAGCTCGACGAGGCAACCCGCCGCGCAATCCGCATTGCGGACGACTTCTTCTTAAAGCGGCAGGAGACCGCAGACCTCGTGAACGGCGTGCACGGCGTCGCGGGCAGACCGGAGCTCTACGGCATCCGAGATGCGCTGGCAGTGCTAGAGCGGACAGCGCCGCGCGCAAGTCTCGCGGAGCTGCAGGCGGCTCTCAACTCGATTCTGCAGACGCTTGCGCAGTACGACGATATTTTAAATCCGCGCTACCGGCACTATAACGCGCAGCAGAATAACAACCTGTCGGGCGGCAGCAGCGGCGGCGGCGGCCGGGGCAACGGCGGTCGCAGCGGCGGCAGTAGCGCCGACGGCGGAAGCGCCCGGTTCAATACGGCCGGCAGTCCG
>NZ_DBHIHF010000040.1:0-9287 GCF_057248925.1 Stomatobaculum sp. | reverse complement strand
GATAAAACCCTCCTTACCGTGACACTTTCGTGTCCAGTAAAGAGGGTACATATCAAATGTCCCTGCGGATCATACGGTGGATCTTGTCGGGCATGGTCTCCTTGCTCTCGTTGCTGAAGTGAATACCGACAGTGTACTTACTGCCTCCGATATCAAATACTATGGTCGGTGCCTCGTCTTCCGGCAGTCCGGCCTGCTTCATCATTTCATTTTCCATTCGTTGTCCTTTCTTCTGTGCCTGTCGGCACAGAGGCCCGACAGAGAAGGAAAGTAATAGGCTTCGCCGTGTAAACGAAAACTGTAAGCAGAGCCTAAAATATTTTCAAAGTATCCTTCTCCCTGCCGGTTCTACTCCTTATTTCAATATTTTCTTTTTCTCCGTTTACATTGTTTACAAAAAAGAAAACAGCAGAAAAACCAGTAAATTCAGGCACTTCCGCTGTAAACCAAAGCGTAAACGACTGTAAACGAGAGGCCGCTTTCGTTTACAAAAACGGCAGTTCTTCCTGTTCTCCGATGGTCATAAACCCATCAAAGGGATCCTCCGATTTTGGCGGAGGCGGCTCAGACTCGTTTACACGATCAGACCGGTGCCAGGCACGCTGCGTTCCGTAAACTCCATCGAAGCGGTGCGAGGACGGCCCTGGCAACCAGCCGTCAATCGTGTTGTTCATCACATCATTGATCTCACTGATGCTCTTTCGGTCGGGATCACTTGGCATGTTCATGGCCCTGTTATAAATCATCCGGGTACAGACATAATCTTCAGAGCAGCTGTCCAGCCATGCCTGGATCACGCCAGTCAGCGTATCCTCAGCCATGAAGTCTATCCGATGAAGGTCCATCTTGTGCGACAGTTTCGACGGCAGCTTCAGTGACCAGTCTCCCGATTTGTAGAGAACCATGATCTCTGCCCAAAGCTGATCCATATACTTCCGGGACTCTGCCTCGTTATCAAGGACATGAACCTCAGCCTGTTCCATATTGATCTGAACCGGGAAGAAGCGGCGGTTACCGGTCCGGTCCAGTGGAAGGAACCGCTGTTTATTGGATGTCCCGACAAACACGCACTGTCTTTTCCGGTCCCTGGAATATTTAGCATAAGGCGTTTTATAGGATTCCTTCTGTCGGGAAAGAAACGCTTTGATCTCCTCAACGCTTTTGGCACTTGCGGTGCCGAGCATCTCAGCCATCTCGATGATCCAGTGTCCCTGCATCTTGCGGTACACATTCTCATCGTCCATCTTCTTCAGATCGTCAGAGAACCATTCGTCCTTTATTGCCAGGAACCGGAAGAAAGAACTCTTACCAGCGCCCTGATCTCCGACAAGGCAGAGCATGATTTCAAACTTACATCCCAGGAGAAACACTCTATGAACCGCACCGAGCATGAAGATCTTCAGGCTTTCATAGGTCAGATCACTGGTATCAGCGCCGAGGAAGTGATGCAGGGCATAGTGAACACGTTCCTGTCCGTCCCATTCCAGGGCATTCAGATAATCGCAAACCGGATGATAATGGTGATTGGCGATCACCACATCCAAAGCGTGCTGCACATTCTTTTCCGAAGTCAGTCCGTAGTTCTTCTCAAGATAGAGGATCAGATGACTCATATCGGAATCCGTGATTCCCGGTTCTTCCCGGTACCAGCCCAGGTCCTTCACAATGTCCGGCCGTTCCGTCAGGATGTTCCAGCAGAAGGCACCCGACAGAAGCGGATCCTTCTCCATGGCAATCGTGCAGTTCTCAACGGTTTGTCTGGTAAAACCTTTTTCGGTTTTCTCCAGTGACTTCCGGACTTCCTCGATCTGCTGAAGCATTTCTTCCGGCATATTCTCCCAGTCGATGCTTAATTTTATCGATCTCCTTTCCGCAGCTTTTCTTAAACTCCTGAAGCTAATCCTTGCTGCAATCGGACAGCTCATCCAGCAGATAGACGATATAATCTTTTCTCTGCAGAGCCTCACAGAACAATGAATGCCATTCTTCATCTGTCCTTTGTGGGGCATATCGTTTTTCCCAGTCCCGGAGCAGGGACCGATAATCAAGAAGGACCTTCCTTGCGTGGCCGGTCCATTCTTTCATTTCTTTGTCAGGATCTGCTCTTGCCCGGTACGGATGCGCTGTCTCCGGCTTGGCTTTTCCGACATCAATTCCGAAGTTGGCAGCCAGGCGGAGGGCAGCATCCTTTGCCGAAAGTCCCCGCAGCTGCATGGTCAGATCAATCGCATCGCCGGTCACTCCGCAGCCGAAGCAGTAATAGCGGTCATCCACCTTCATGCTGGGCGTTTTGTCCTGATGAAAAGGACAGCAGGCCATTCCGTTTCTTCCGACCTTCAGGCCGTACATTTCCGCAGCCTGTCTTGCAGTCACTGAAGCCTTAACTTTCTGAAAAATTTCCAACGCATCACCCCCGGTTACCAGCAAGTGCCCTGATCCCGTAAACCACCGTTGCGGCATCCACAGGATTCATCAGCTGGGACAGACGCTCCATGTTCCAAAAAATGTCGTCCCAATTGGAAAGCGGACAGCCCACATTGATCTCCAAGATGCAGATGAAATTTCCATTCACATAATCTCCGAGTAGAATCGTGAAGGAAGCTCCCCGGCCGGTCACCTGGGCCTCCGTCAGATGATCCGTCTTCTTCCTTACATTAATCTGTCCCTGCCATGTTTCCGCAGGCCTATACTTCTTCACGTACTTTGCAACATACTCCATTGCATAACTCCTTCCTTTAAATGAAAAGCACCCGGTATCTTCATTTCTGAAAATATCGGATGCTCATCGATCCATGGCTCTATTCTTTTTCTTCTTTGGTTCCTCGCCGGAGGACTGACTGCCGATATGCTCCTGCTTCATCCTCAGCCGTTCCATAATGGATGCTTTCGCCACTGTTTTGATTTCAGCTTTGTTCGCTTCCTTGACCACCGGTTCATGCAGCCGGGCCGATACCCGCTGAAGGATATCCCTTGCAGCATTCTTCAGCTTTGACTGAATCGCATCGACCACCTGACTGATCAGCGACTTTGCCGCCGATGATGTTCTCCTTTCCGGCGCTGTTGCCCAGGTCCGGTAATCATCAATTACTTCAAGATCAGCTTTCACGGTTTCTGCCTGGACTGTTTCAGAAACAACTTCACAGGCCTTTTCATAAGCTGCTTCACTGACTTCTTCCACGATTGCGTTCACATCCTGAATCTGCAATGTTTTTGCTTCCAGTTCAGCCTGCAATTCCGCAAGCCGCTGTTTCTGTGCCTGGATGATATACTCCTGTTTTTCAAGATAGCCCCGGCCTCCGTAGGTCGGCTTCCGGTCAACATACAGATCATGCTGCTCACAGATCTCCGTAAACAGGTCCCTGCATATTTTGTCGAAGGTCATTTTTCTGTTGTTGTTCTTGCCGGGCTTCTTGTCCGGATCCGGCAGAGGAATACCGAGAGCTTCCAGTGCTTTTTCCTGTTGGGGCTTGATGTGGCCGTAACCATCATCCGCATCAAAAACATGGCGTTCATGAATGTGCGGAGTGCTTTCTCCCATGTGCAGCGACCAGTCCAAGAAGTGAATGTGATTACCGTAGCGTTTATCCAGTTCCGCAAAGAAAGCGCAGACAATCTTTGCGAGCGTTTCTCCATCCACGGACTCGTCAATGCTGCCGATCTGAAGAATTGCTCATACCCTTTCATATAACTCAACATTAGTTCTGCTTTGCAGAAATTCTTTAAGGTCCGTTTCTTTATTTCTGCGTCTGGCATATCGGAACATTTTAACCTGATCCACTTCATACATAGAAAAGATAGTTTCCAGCGCCGCCGGATAACTCTATAGACAGAAACAATAATCGGTCGGTTATTTCGTATTGATGTGCTCGTCAATAATGTCCTGCAGGGTTCCATTCACCTTTATCTTATCCATTGCTTTGTTTACAGCGTTCAAAAGTGTTTCTGTTTGTTTAAAGCCCCGCATACTCCCGGATTTTTTCCTGAACGATTCTGTCCGATCCCCACGGGATATAGCGGCGGTCGGAATCGTCAACTCCGGTCACGGGAAATACCCGGTTCTCAGAAAGCTGTGCCCGGTATTCCGCCGGGGTACGGTTTAAGATCTCGCGGTATTTTGCGTTCAGGCTCTTCAGATCGCTGAAACCGTTCTCCAGAGCGATGTCAGTGAGTTTTTTCTCTGTAAGCGCCAGATCCAGCAGGGTGTGCTGAAACCGCACGCGCGTCAGAAACTCGTGAAAGTTTACGCCGGTCTCCTTTTTAAACAGGGTAGATATGTAAGTCCTGTTGTACCGGCTGTACTTTGCCAGGTCCTCCAGCGTCAGTTTTTCCGCGTAATGCTTCTCAATATAGCTGATCAGGCTGCAGGTCTGTTCCCTCTGCTCTTCATCCTCGGACAGCCCGCCCGGGATCTCCTGATGCGGAAAATCCGAACACAGGATATACACCATTTCTTCCATGCTGCCGTGAACTGCAAGCGAGGCATAGGGGCCCCCCTCGGCCGCCGCCATGTATGCCCGTGCGGCGCACCGGCGTATTTCCCGGTAGCGAAACTCGTTCCGTGTATCCGCCGTGCTGCAGCAGGAGGAAAGGTCCAGCAGGTATCCGTGCCTTACATATGGTCTGAAAACGGCCGCCGGAAAATGCATCACGAGTGCGCGGGTATTCGGTTTCTGGCCGAAGCTGGCATGGCCGGTACCCGGTGAGGTGACCATCACGTCGCCCTCCTCCAAAAGGATCGGCTCCCTGACGCGACAGAATTCCTGACTTCCGTTCAGCAGAATATTCAGCTCGTACTGATTCTCATGCCAGTGGAAACGGTAATTCAGGATCTCGTGTACAAAACAGTCAGCAGTCAGCCTGCCGTCAGTCCATTCAAGTTCATATCTGCCTGTCATGTGCTTCCCGCCCTTTCCCTGAAAAATTTCTAAATCCGAACATTTTCCCTGTGTAAAATATTTGGATATTGAGTACATTTTTGTCCGTTTCAGTTGATTTTACTGACATGGTGGATATTTGTCAAGCAAACCTTCGATATGCTTTTGGCTATTTTTCACATATCTGACCAGCTTTCAGGCTCATTTTCGCTTTCCGATTTTATCTAAAATGCACAGGGAAAATATTTGGATTTTTCGCCGTTCTTTCCGGCTTTTTCCTTTTTTATTTCCTCTCTCTGCGGCGCCCGTCTGTTAAATAATTGCCAAAGAAACCGCAGCGACAGAATTGCAAAAAATCTTTAATATAAAACCATAGCAAAGCACCGTCTCCAGGAAGCGGGGCTAAAGCTGAGCGAAAAAACAAATAACAGAAAGAAAGGATTTTGATTCATGTCTACACAGATGATTGTTTGTTTTGTGATCTTTGTACTCACCCTCATGAGCTACATTCTCAACAAGATCCCCATGTGGCTGACCGCCATGATCTCCATGACAGCCCTGTACTTCACAGGCTGCGTTGATGCAGATTCAGCCCTCGCCGGTTTCTCCAATGTCAACACCCTCCTGATGGCTACCATGTTCGTGGTTGCTGCCGGATTCCGCCGCACCAGCCTGGTAAGCAAGATGGTCAACGGCATCACCAAGATCACCGGCGGTTCCTTCAAGACCGCATACTTAGGCTATCTGCTGCTGGCCGTTCTGCTCACCAACTTCATCGCCAGCCCCATGGTCGTTTACGCGATCGTAAGCCCCCTGATCTGCGGTTTCCTGGATCAGACCGGCAAGAGCCGTTCCAAGTACCTGTTCCCCATCATGATTACCTGCGTAGCATGCTGCGGCATTCTTCCTCTGTCCACCGCCATTCAGCAGGCCAGCCAGTTCACCGGCTTCATGGAGACCTACGGTTTCTCCGGTATCTCCATGCGTGCCATTGATTTCACCATCGGCGCATGGCCCATCCTGATCGTAGTTCCGATATGGGCACTGTTCCTGGCTCCCAAGTTCACTCCCGACCAGCCTTCCGTTCCGATCGAAGCACTGGAAAAGAAAGCGCAGAACACCGACAGCAAGCTGAGTCCTTTTGTTGACACCGTCGGCATCATCATCTTCTTCGCTACCATCCTCTGCCTGATCTTCTCCAAGAAACTCGGTCTGACCACCTGGAGCGTTGCCCTCTGCGGCAGCCTGCTGATGTGCCTGTTCGGCGTAGTTGATCCCAAGACTGCTCTCCGCGACATTCCCTGGGATATGCTGATGCTGTATGTCGGCGCTCTGGCTCTCGGCTCTGCCCTCACCGCTACCGGTGCCGGCGACCTCATCGGAAATGCTCTTGCAACCGCTGTAGGCGGCACTCACAACAGCTACGTTCTTGGCGCAATGTTCTTCATCATCCCGTTCATCCTGACTCAGTTCATGCTGAACCGCAGCGTTTCCGCAGTATTCGTTCCCATTTGCCTGCTGACCGCCAATGCACTGGGTGCTAACCCCATCGGTCTGGTTCTGCTGGTAAATGCAGGTTCCCTTACCGCTTTCCTGACTCCTATGGCTACCCCCGCAGTTCCCATGGTCATGGGCGACGGCGGCTACTCTCTGAAGGATCTGTTCAAGAGCGGCTGGCTGATCACCCTCCTGCTGTGCGCTGTCTACATCATCTACACCATGACCGTTCTGCCCTGCTTCTGATTCTGACAGTTTCCCGGCTGTCGTATATCTGACCAATTGGCCGCGTTCCATTTTGGCGCGGCCGACCTTTTAAACCTTTTAAAAACTATGACAAGAGAAGAAATGATCCAAAAGGCCGCCATCATCCGCGGCCGCGATAAATTCGGTGCCATGACTCCTGAGGAGATCACCGCTCTGCCCGGAACCGAGCGAGAACTTGCCATCCCTGCTTCTGACGGCCATACCATCCGCGTTTTTGAGCTTCGTCCCGACAAGCCTCTGAAAGACCGCTGCGGAATGATTATTAACTTCCACGGCGGCGGCTTCATCAAAGGCCGCAGCGACCGCGATCACCGCTACGCTGCATGGCTGGCACAGGAACTGTCCTGCCTGGTGTGGGATGTGGACTACTGTCTCGCCCCCGAGGCACCTTACCCCGCTGCCCTCAATGAAGCATGCGGCGTGATCTCCTATGCCTTTGCAAATGCTGCAGAACTCGGCATGGATCCCGCCAGGATCGCGCTGGCCGGTCACAGCGCCGGCGGCAACCTTGTGTGCTCCTCCATGCTGCAGAAGGAAAAATACGGATTTTCACCCTGCTGCCTGCTGATGGAATATTTCCCCAGCCGCCAGTACATGGATCCCGCTGAAAAGCTCACTCCTGCCATGCGTGAAGATGCGTTCTGGTCCCGCCGTGCCGGCGTGGAGAAGGAATACGCCCTGTATTACGCCGAAGAAGATCAGCTGCACGATCCGCTCTGCAGCCCTTATCTGACACCGGAGGGCAGCTTTGCACAGTTTCCGCCCTGCCTGATCATCAGCGCAGGCACCGATACCCTGCGTGCTGAGACCGAAAGCATGGCTTCCCGCATTGCATCCGAAGGTGTTCCCGTTACTTCCATGCGGGTCGGCGAAGCCATCCACGGCTTCACGGTAAACCGCACGGAAGGCTGGGAGAAAGCACTCTCCCTTCACCGTTTTTTCTTTAAACAGTATTTATCCTGAAATTTCCTTTTATCACAGGAGAACCGATATGAAAATTACTGATGTAAAACTGATTTACGCCAAGCACTATCTGTTTGTCCATGTCTATACCGATGAGGGCATCGTTGGTCTGGGTGAGGCCGGCAACTGGGGATACCTGGATGCCACTGCTGCCGCCATCAACAAGTTTGCCAAATATCTCATCGGCCGCGATCCCATGCGCATTGAGGATCTGAACCAGAACTTCTACCGCTCCGTATATTTCCGCGGCAGCGTTATCATGAGCGCCATCTCCGCCATCGATATCGCCCTGTGGGATATCAAGGGCAAGAAGCTCGGCGTGCCCGTTTACGAGCTGCTGGGCGGCAAGACCCGCGACAAGATCCGTGTCTACGCTTCCGTAATGGTCAAGGAGAACGATCCCGCCAAGCTGGCACTCGGCTACAAGGATCTGCAGGCAAAGGGATTCACTGCTGCCAAGATCTTCGTCAACGGCCCCATTCAGACCGCAAACGACGGAATGGACGAGTTCTACAGCGGACGCATCGAGGATGAGCTGGAGAAGGTCCGCATCATCCGCGAGGCTGTCGGCCCTCACTTCGACTTCATTCTGGAAGCCCACCGCGGCATGACCAAGCCCGAAGCCATCGCTTTCGGTACCGAGGTCGCCAAATATCGTCCTATGGTTCTTGAGGATCCCATGACCCCCGACAATATCGACAGCATGGCTGAGATCGCTTCCAAAATCCCCGTTCCGATTGCGACCGGCGAGCGCTTCACCAACCTGCGCGAGTTTGAGATGCTGATGCACCGCCATGCGGCACAGTACATTCGTCCCGATGTCTGCGCGGTCGGCGGCATCACCACATCCAGGAAGATCTGCGCTGTTGCCGAGGCAAACGACGTGCTGGTCATCCCTCACAACCCTCTTGGCCCGGTTTCCACTGCTGCCTGCCTGCAGATCTGTACAAGTATCCCGAACCTGGGCATTCAGGAGCTGCCAGGCTTCTGCCTCAACGGAGCCGAGGACGCCATGGTACAGGAGCCTCTCCGCTTCGAGAACGGCTGCATGATCATCCCCGAGGCCCCCGGCATCGGCGTCGAACTGGCAGAAAATGCAAGCGAGCTCTATCCTGCCAATGAGCGCGGCAGCAACGCTGCTAAGCGCGCATTTGACGGAAGCGTCAAAGACTGGTAATTACGCAATGAAAAGGGGCTGTCTCAAAAGCAGCAGCCCCTCTCATTACGAAACAAGCGTTCCATCACACAGATAGGTTGGCATTGCTTTATTTGCCAAAATAATCCGAATGCTAGATTGCAAGATCAAGTAGGACAGTCTGAAATAATTCCTCCGGTGAACTGTAATGAAAAGATTTTCGGGGGAGTTGATTGATCCAATCCTGGATCTCTCATATTTGCTCATCCGTGACTCCATCAAAAGAGTGACACTTTGGCAAGAACCAGCGTATCAATGAGTTCTGCTTTTCGTTCAGCCCGCGTTCGTAGGCGGAGTAAGGATGAGCATAGTATATGGGTATCGCGGGGAGCAACTGTGGCAGTGAAGCAAATTCACTGCCATTGTCACTTGTGATGGAGCGAAAGACTTGGCTGAATCATTCTCCGTACAGCTCTCGGAGCGTTTTAAAGCCTTGCTCAACTGCCTGTGTGCTTCTACCGGGTATCTTTATAATGTGTCGAAATCTTGTG
>NZ_DBHIHF010000039.1:0-10934 GCF_057248925.1 Stomatobaculum sp. | reverse complement strand
CGGTCTCGCCGCCCTGCAGGGCACCGAAGTCTCCGAAGAGAAGCTTACTCACGTCAAAGCTGTCGCTGACCGGCGTAACCGGCCGCCAGATTGCATAGAGCGTCACCGTTCCGTTGTTCTGCGTCGTCAGATTCAGCACGTTGTCGCCGTCGTTCAAGTCGACCGTCGTGCCGCCCGCCGTGCGGCTCCAGCCCGCAAAGTAGTAGCCGGGATTCGTATAGCCGTTTGTTGTAAGTGCGCGTGTTTGGTCATAGACATGCGTGGAATCCGCCGTTGTGCCGCTTGCGCTTACCGCGTTTTTCTCGTACTTCACCGTGTATGTATTCGGCACATAGACCGCGCGGATTGTGAGCGGTCCCGTGACCGGATTGCCGAAGGTAAAAGTACTGTGATCCGCGTCGTTCTCCCAGTGGTCAAAGTGGTAACCGGTCTTATTCTCCGGTGCGGTCGGTGCGGTCAGCACCGTGCCGTGCGCCATTTGTGCACCGCCGTTATCGAAAATAACCTCGTTCGCGTGCGGCGCATCTGCCGATGTGGAGTCCAGTACCTTGACCGGGTAGGTATTGATCTCCCAGACCGCGGTCAGCGTGAAGTTCGCACGCACCGAGCTATTCACGAATTGGAACTGGGTTCCGTCAGGTGCTTTCCAGTACTTAAAGTGATAGCCGTAGCGCTCTCCCGCCGGGGAAGTCGCAACGCCTGCCGCATTGTTCTGTACAGCAGGCTCGGTCACGCGGTCACCGTAGCGATGCGTCTGGGTCGGCGGCGTAAAGCTGCCATGATCCGGATCGAAGGTAACCGTGTAGCGCGGCAAGGTATAGGTATTCTCAAAACTTGCCTGTGTATCGGTCACCGCTGCGCCGCTCGTCGAATCGATGTGCGAAATGGTTCTAACCGCGCTCAGTGTATTGCCGAGACCGCTACCACTCTGCGTCACCACATAGGTAATCGTGTAGACGCGGGAATTGTAACCGTAGTACTGTGCGCTGCCGCTGTTCTCTTTCAGCGTATAGACATAGGTACCGGGCATCGTAAATGTCAGATTGCCGCTTGTAAAGGTAGCACCCGCCGTCGCATTCTCAGTCGAGACTGGGGAGCCCGGTGTAATCAGCGCAAGGTCATTGGAGGAAAGCGTATAGTTCACAACCGGGTTCTGCCCCGGCGTCTCATCGCGAGAGCTCTCTTTCGCGGAACCGGTCGGCATCGGCTCTGCCGTCACATGCGCTGCCGTAAACGAAGTGCCGGTCAGCGTGAAGCTGAAGTTCTCTGCGGTGAGCGGGGCGCGCTGACCGTCCGGCAGGAGGCCGTAGTCTCCCTTTAAAAGTTTCTCAATGTTAAAGCTATCCGTCGCCGGCGTCACCGGTCTCCAGACGGCGTAGAGTGTGAGATCGCTGTCAATCTTTCCGGTCTTGATTGCAGCGCTCGCCGCATACGCGGTGCCTGTGCCGTCCGGCTTTGTGTTCCAGCCGTCAAAGTAGTAGCCTGCACGGACTAACTGTGTGTCTACGCCCGCCGTTCCCGCTGAACTCTTCGCCGTCGTCTCATCCGTGTGCGCATCCGCGCCCGCGGCTGTCGTAGACGGGTAGAGCTGTTCACCGTTTGCCGAGATGCTGCCGCTGTCCGCGCCGTTGCTGTCGTACTTCACATCGGCCCAGACTGTGACCTTTACATCCTTGGTAATCAGTTCTCCGTAACCATCGTCCGTTGTGAGTCGCACAGTTGTGATACCTGTCTTCTGCGGCGTCAATGTGCCGCTCACCGCGCCGCTGCCGTTTGCTGACACGAGGTCTGTCGGCGCACCGGTCGCGATTCCGTAGTTAACGACAGGATTCGTCGGATCCACCGGACTCAGAAGACTCGGCGTCACGGTCGTCGCGCTGTCCCCGACATGCAGCACCTGGTCCGCAAGGTCAAGCTGCGGCACGTTGTAGAAACCCGCGTTCACGTTGGGGAGGTTATATCTGCCTGCCGGGACATCTGCCGTGACGGTCACCGCAGCGAGATTGGTATTCCGGTCAAAGCGGGAATTGATGCTCTGATCGGTGCCCTGGTCTTTCTTGACGAGTTTCCGGAGCGGTGTCAATAGCGAGCTGTCCGCCTGCACGACCCAGTTGCCCTCGTGCGGCACATAAAGTGTATAATCTCCGTTTCCGCCGGTCGCAACAACATAAGGCTGATTGTTGTCACTCCGGTATACATCTGTCACGCCGTCCGCTTCGAGCAGTTTCATTCGAACATTGCCAAGCCGGTTTTCCGTTCCCGCATCATAAAGGGAATTAAAATTGCCGTCCTGGAAAGCGTAGCCGTTCAGAGACAAGTCTGTGAGCAGGTACTCTAACTTGTTACTCGCCTGCCCCGCTGCGCCGTAGAACGGCGTGGGGCTCGTACCCATATGGAAGTTTCCGTAGGCAACCACAGCGTCCAGCTGATTCAGGAGCTTATCTTTCCGCCCATGCAGCTGATACTGCAGCGTGACCGAAGCCTTTCTGCCGGGCGGCATGTTGGTGACACTCAGTTTCACCATGGTGATGTCGGCATCCGCCGGTTTGGTTGTAGTCCAGACAGCTGCCTTTGCACTGGTGTAGCCGTTTGCGGCCGGATTTGTATCTGTCGTATAAGATACCGTATAGTTAAGTCCCGCAAGTGTCGAAGTGTCGACCCCATAATAATCCATGCTGAACTGCGCCGCCGGTGTTGTCTGCGCGACACCGCCGCTCAGATAGCCGTACTGCTCTCCCGCCTTCGGGACCGGGATATAAATCTCCCAGTCGTTGGTCGGATTCGTATCGTCACTGGTCAGGAAAACCTTCGCGCTGAAAATATTCGGGTTGTTGTTGAGATCTCGACTTGTCACGCGGGTAGAGCTCTCCTGGAACGGCTTCTTTGCCTGCGCAAGGGCGAGAAGGCCGAGCGCCGTCACCTGGTTAATCTTATGTGTCGTATCATTTGCCGCGTAGAGCATCGACGCTTCATTTGCGCTTGCACCGGGTTTTGCCGCTGTTGCATTGCCGAACTGCGCGCCGCGCGGCGCATTTTGAACGAGCTGGTTATTGTCGTTCGTGGTCTCAACATCCATGCCCAGCGCATTGCCGCCGCTGCCGTCTCGATTTGCATCAAACTTTGTGTCAAGCCAGACACCGGGTACCGGCTTTACATAGACTGGATCCGCCGAATAGTCCGCTTGCAGCTTGAAGCTAACATTGTTGATATAGCCATACCAGCCGGCTCCCAGCGTCTGTCCCGGAACCGGCAATTCGCTCTCCGGTATCTGATCGGCTGAAAGCACCAGAATACCGTAATCCGCATGGCCGGACTGTCCTGCGCCGGTGCCCGCCGGGATAAAAATGACATCCGGACTGCTACTCGCAGACCATGTCATCCCCGTTCCGGCAGCATTCGGAACAAATCCCTGTATTTTGGCACTGTTGTCGACATAGGTGAAACTCTTGTCGATTTTAAAATAATAGGTCGGGCGAATCCTCAAATTTTTGCTCGTAGCGAGATTTCTGGTACCTGTGGTGGGGGCGAACCTGAGTTGTCCGCCCACAGTCAATTCCCTTCCCTGGTAGGTGTTGCTTGCTCCGTAGCCCAGCTGATTTTGGAAGAAAGCAATGTCCACGCGCTGTGCGGCAATGCGGTCACTCGCTCCCTCTGTCGCAAAGTGACTGAGATCTGTGGTCAGATTCTCACCGTAAATATTCTCATAGTGGAGCTTTGCCTTGACCGTCAGTTTATCATATGTCGGATCGGAATCTTTCTCGCTGAGTGAACCGATTGAGATATTGGTTCCCGGATACTTCTTCGGGATATCCTGCTCCACGAGAGACAATCCCACACTGGGTAGCCACTGAACACCGCCGGTCGGTGAAAAGTTCTCCATCTTGGCCCGGTTATTTCCCCAGTTCAGTTCATTCGGAAAACTCACTTTAATTGCTGTGATGTACGGACCGTTTTTGACATCAACGCCGGGAATCACATAATGCATACGCCCCGCGCCAACCGAAGTATAGCGATAATAGGCGGTATCCTCGATGTGTTTGACACTTCCGTCCGAGAGTGTCGCGTCAATGACAAAGGGCTGATATGTCCCCGGCGCCTGAATATCAAAGCTCACAGCATTGACCAGAGACAAGAGCCGCGGACTGGTGCCGGCAAAATCAATTCCGGCATTCTGATAAGATATCTCCGGGATATTGGTGTTGTTCCAGATAACGCCGGTATTATCGACCGCAATTCGGGTGAGTTCCAATTCCTGCTGTCCCGCAACTTCTCCCGCACTCGAAGTTCCCTGCCCGATGGTATTGACTTTATAACGATTTCGATCCAGGTAGCTTGCCTTGGTCGGATCTAAGAAATTCCCGCCGAAGTATGTCTTATCTGTCACGGACCAAGGATTCACATAGTAATCCCTATCCAGAACCGAGATTCCCTTGGCGCTGTTTCCCACAACCAGTTCCGCTGATTTACCCGCAAACTTCTTGGATTCTCCGTGATAGGGACTGATGCCGTGAATTGTACTGTCCTGTGCCGGATTTAAATCCACCCGCTCGCTCTTATAGTCACTGTACTGACAATAGAGCATACTCGTAAAATCAAGCCGCTTGGGAAGATCCGCGGCACCTCCGGTTCCGACTGCCTGGTCATAATTTAAATGCCCGGGGTACACGCGCTGTGTAAAGAAACGATAATCCTTATAGCCACTGTTCACATTGGTACGGAACGCATTGACCTGATCCGCTGCCATTACAACCCGCGTTGCGTACGGCGTGCCGAGAGCCTGACAGATTGCATTCAGATCATAGACCTTGCCGCTAAAGCCGCCGTTGTCATTCGAATTGGAGAAAACACTCTCCGCCGTGTCGGAATACATGGAGATGCCGTCTTTTAAGTAGGCCGCTTGTTCGGGGTCAATGCCGGCCTGCTGTAGATCATGGTAGTTTCCGGCGCTGTCCCAAACCCCAAGCAGACGAAGATCCGCCTTTTCCAGATACTCTGTCAGCGTAATCGCATCACCGGAAAGCTCGATGACCACCGGGTTATATCCCGTATCTCCGAAGGCAATGGCTTGTCCGTTGCTATCCACATTGTAATCCATGGTCTGCGGATTTTTGATGATCCGGTACCCGCCGAACAGGTTAATCTCCGGGTGGCGATTGACCTCCATGGTGCCGCCACCGGTGCTCTGCACCCGAATATCATCCGTGAGATGACGGGTTCTGATTTTAAATTCCCGCGTAAACGGCTGGCCGCCATTCTCCGCCAGAATTTGATCGGAGGATACGTTTCGCTGAATTTTTGCCTCATAGTTATCGGGAATGTCCGTGCCGTCCGAAAGGCGATGATGGTACGCGCGCATTTTAAACGTGAACCAGTTCTTATAATTTCCGGCATTATAAATATTCCAGAAAATAAAGCTGCCGCGCTGGTTATAATCGTATTCTTTCTTGAAAACTTCGACGCGGGCAATATACTTCTTGTTTCCGGCAATATTGGCATCCGCAAAGGTATAGTCTGTCATACCGGAGCCGTCAATGACAGTCTCCGTAATATTTTGTCCGTTATAGCTGATGGTCTGAGGCGTATATGTCGGATACAGATTACCCGGAACCAGCGTCCGGATTTCCGTCTGTCCGGTCTGGGCATCCTTCACATACATTCGATAGCCGAGTCCGTATTCCGGTGCGAGTCCGAGCTGATTTAACCAGACCGGTGAAAGCGCCTCTTCAAAATCATAAGAGATCAAAAGATTGTCCTGAATCTTGAACGCATCACTGTCATCGTCAAAACGAAATCCGGATTTCACTTCTTCCGAATCCGTATACTCCGGCGAAGTCGAACTGTACTGTGGCACAGCATCCAAGTTATATCTGTAGTAATCACCGCCGTAGGTCATATCCAGATAGTCATTTGAAGTCTTAATTCTGACAGGGTCCGTTCCCTGGATGAAATGAAACTGAAGCGGTGTGCCGCTGTCTCGCTTTGTACCGCCATAAGTCGTATTATCCGCATATTCGATATACGAACCCGATGCCGCCGTATAATTCGTCGCGGTCCAATTCCCCTGATAAAGGCGGTTATAATATACAAGCGGAAAATACTTCACATGAAATGTTCCCGGTTTCCGAAACAGGTCGATATAACTCAGACCGGATCCTGCGACGGCTTCCGTAAAGCGTCCGCTCGTAAACTGTGAATACAGATTTCGCAAATTGATAACGACATCCCGGTTCGTCGGCGTCGGAGGATCCTGGTAAGCTCCGATTCGCATCCAGGGCAATTTATAGCCGTCATCTGTCTCATAGGTCCAAGCTGCCGTGCCGCCCTGTTCAAACTGCGTCCCTTCTCCCGGAAGTACCATATGTATGGTTGCACTCTCGCCGAGATACCCTTCTGTCTTATGAACCTTGAATTCCAGACTCTTTCGATACCAGACGGGGTTATTGCCGACAAAATTACTGCTAATCAGATTCCCTGTGCCAAGTACTGCCAACGCATCTTCGGCCGCAGAAGGATCGTAGGCATTGTGCGCAACCATACGCCGTCCCACCGGTTTTCCGAGCGGAGTACTACCGGAAACACTCCACACACCGCCTATCTCGCCGGGCATAAATGTATAGCTGTCGGACGGATTGCTGAAGGTCATCGTCGGGTTATTCGTAGGCACGGCAAGCGGTAATACGGTGGTCTTGTCGTGGTCACCGCTGTCCAAAGTGTACAGTGTCGGCGGCGTGGCAGGATTGGTCGAACCGTAATTGTTGATGAGACGCATCCGAATCGGATACTCGCCCTGTGTGAGCGGCAAGTCTTTGATGAGACGATTCGGATCCTGTATCAAGGTGAGCTGTCCGCTGACGCTCGCGGTTGTCGGACCCGGTTTTCCCGTGAGTAACCAGCTCCCGTCTGCGAGACGCCGCGATGAAAATGCGACACCGTTCAGACTCGGCGTACCGCTCAGATCAATTCCGGCCGGAATCCAGAGCTCCATGACAAGGTTGTTGCGCACACTGTCCGGCACTTCACTCGGCCGGAAGGCAAACTGCACGCTGAAGGTTCTCGAATTATATTTGCCGATTACAAAATCGGCCGGCGTATGGAAAACAGTATTGGATGGGTCCAATTTTACATAGTTATTGCCCGCGGTGAGAATACCGTCCTGTACCGCACCGGTCCACGCCGCGTAACCGCCGGGCGCCTGGCGAAAGGCGCTGTAAGGAGTTGCAAGCAACATACCGCCGAACAGCGCATTGCTCCCGGAGGCATTGGAACCAGAGGCGCGTAAACCTCTCAGTGAAAACACCTGCATTTCTGCGCTGAGCGGTCTGTCATCCATGAGCTCCGCATCTTCGGTGTAGTCTTCTTCTTCGTCTTCATCCCGACTTGAAATCAGCGGAATGTAGCTGTTCTGTCGCGCCGAAGCCAGAGTTTGCAAAGGCATGCCCTCAAAAGTCAAAACGAATGCTGTCAGAAGGGCAATGATTCGCCTTCCCTGCTTCCGACATTTCTCTAACATGAACAACCTCCTGTCCTATTTTGCTCTCCCAAGTTGTGCAAATGATTCTGCATTTGAGCATATATTTTTAATATTATTTTAACTTTTTCTATCGCATTCTTCAACAGTTCGCGGCGAATTCATGCAAGTATACAAGAAACATGCACACACCCACGCAAAAAGGAGGCTCTGCCGAAGCAGAGCCTCCTTTTTGCTGCATTTTTCTGTTACACAATCCGTTCCCGTCTGCGCTTTTCCGCTGTAAACAGCGCGTAAGCCGCAAGCGCCAGCGTAATGAACTTCGGAAACGAATTCAAAATCGGAGCTTCTCCGGTCTTCGGCAACTTGCCCCGTTTGCTTCGCTTCGAGGTGCCTGTTATCACAGTCGTCTTATGACGCTCTGTCGGAGAGATGGCCTCGCCGTGCGGTGTATCCTTCTCTTCCGCCGGATGATCCGGTGTCGGCTCCGTCGGGGAGACCGGCGGTACAACTGTCGTATCCGAAATACCCGGATTCAACGGATTCGTGTTCGGCGTTGTTTTGCCGCCCTGGTGGGAGGACTTGCCGCCTCCCCCACCGCCGCCGATGTTGTCGGGGCTGTACTTGTACTCATACTCCGCAACCAGCGTGATGTCGTCATAGACCGGCGCATTGAAGTCATACGGCTGTCCGTTTAAGTACCAGCCGATGAATTTGCTCTCGGTGCGGAGCATGCGCTGATTAGGATCTTTTCCGTGCTCTCCCTCCTTGACCGACTGCTCCGGAATCCGGATCCAGGAACCGTTCGAATCAAAGGTGATGGTGTAATAGGGCTTCTCGAACTCATTGGTGAAGGTCGCAGCTGTCACAGTCTGCCCTGCCTTCTCCATGCTCCGGCTTGCCGTCAACACATTGCCCTGCTGGGTGACCACATAGGTCACGGTCACAGATTCCGTGTCAAACGTGAAACCTTTTCTGCCGAGCGGCAACTCCCGAATCTCGTAGACATAGGTGCCCGGAAGCCGGAAGCTGATGTCTCCGAACTCTCCGGTTCCCGCGCCCTGAATTTCGAGCTGCATCTCCTGATTACTTCCCGCCGCGAGCGGCATCGGAAGAACCCCTGCCGCCTCCGGTGCTGTCGTGCTGACCGCGCGGAGCAGGAAGGTAAAGGTTCCCGCGTTGTGCGGTATGCCGCCGGTAATGATCTTTTGCACCGGCGGGTCGTGAAGGACCGCCGGCGTTGCCGGCACCCAGACCGCATAGAGCGTGACGGTCGCGCCGTCCGAAGTCGTCAGGTTCGTGACCGGCTGCCCGTCCGTGAAGTCTGGCGTAGTGCTGCCGGGTGTGTTACTCCAGCCGCCGAAGGTATAGCCCGGACGCGCATACTGATTCGGTGACAGCGGATTGGTATCTCCGCCGCCGAAGTGCGAATCCGTCATGCTGCCGACGGAATGCGGCGTGCCGGAATCGTAGCGCACCGTGTAGCGCTTCTGCCGGTAAACTGCGTGAATCGTGAGATCTCCGGTCAGCGGCTCGTCGAAGTTATAAGTCGAGCCGTCCGGTTTTGCCCAGTGATCAAAGACATAATTCGTCTTGTTGTCCGGGCGCGCGGGTTCGGTCGGCGTGCTGCCGTGCACAGCATTCGTGTCCTGCGTGATGATTTGATTCTGATGTCCCGGGTCGGCATCCGGCGCATCCTGCACCGTTACCGTATAGTGACGAAGCGTCCATCCGGCCGTCAGAATCAGGTTGCCGGTCACCGGTGTTGCAAAGTTCACCGGGCTGCCGTCCGGGTTCTGCCAGTTCGTAAAGGTATAACCGGTGCGACTGCCCGCCGGAGAACCGCCCACTGTGGGCGGTGCGACAAGCGGGTCACCGTAGACGATAGTCTGCGATGTCGGCGTCACGCTGCCGCCGTTTGCATTAAAGCTCACCGTATAGCGCGGCAGGAGGTAGTCGTTCGTAAAGGCCGGAGTTGTCGCCGTCGTATAGGCAACCGGTGCCGAGTAGGCACCTCCAGCCGTCTGCTTCTCAACCGTCACGATGCCATTCATCACGGTTCCGGCCTGTGTGATGTGATAGGTCAGCCGGTACACTGCCGTGTCGTACGAGTAACTGCCCTGTACCGCCGCCGGGCTGCCGGCAAGCGCTGTGCCTGCAAGCTCGCGGAGCTCATAGACATAGTCACCCGCAAACAGGAAGCGAATCGAACCTAACTGCTCGGTGCCGTCCCCCGTATGCGTCACGGTGTAGGTCTGTGCGCCGTGTGCATTGACCGGCATCGGCAGAGTTGTCATGCCGGGCGCGGTCGTACTGACTGCCCTCAGCTCAAAGCGGAAGGTCTCGGGTGTCAGCGGCGTGGTCTCACCGGTCAGCAGTGTCCGGTGTGCCTCTCCGCCGAGTACCTTCGTGAGCGCCGGATCGTGATCAAACGGTGTTACGGCTGCCCAAATAGCGTAGAGATGTATGGTACCGCCGTTGGTCGACGTCAGGTTGTTGACCGAGACGCCGTCATAATAAGTCGGTGTGGTCGCTGTCGGACTTGTGCCCCAGCCCATGAACTGATAGCCCGGGCGATCAAAGCCGTTCGGCGGCAGGTTCTGCGGCGTGTCGTAAACATGACTCGTATTCGGCATGTTGCCGTTCACCGTAGTCCCGCCCGCGTTCGGCTCGTAGACCACCGTGTAGGTGTTCGGCGTATACACTGCGTGCACGGTCGTGTCGCCTGTCACCGGAGATCCGAAGGTATAAGCCGTATTGTTCTGATCCTCCCAGTGATCGAAGTGGTAGCCGGTCTTATTGTCCGGTACGGTCGGCGCCGTGAGCGCAGTCGACCCGTGCGGCACGTTGTTGTGTTGTGCGAGTTGCGCATTCTGATGCCCCGCATCTGCATCCGGCGCATCCTGCACCGTCACGGTGTAGCGATTAATCTCCCATTTCGCGTGCAAAGTTGTGTTCGCATGAATCGGCGTCGTCGCAAACGGGAACTGCGTCCCCGCCGCGTCCGTCCAGTAGAGGAAGTGATAGCCCGTCTTCTCTCCCGCCGGGGAGGTCGGGATGCCCGCTGCATTGTTCTGAACCGGCGGCATCGTCGCATAGTCGCCGTAGCGAACACTCTCGTTTGCCGGCGTGTGACTGCCACCCTCGGCATCGTACTGCACTGTAAAGCGCGGCAGGGTGTAACGGTTCTCAAACTGCAGCTCGGTCGCCGCTGAGTTCGCGCCGCCGCTTGCTTTCTGCACCGTTCTGGTGACGGTCAAGCTGTTGCCGGTGCCCGCGCCGAGTGCGCCCGCGCTCTGCGTCACCGTAAAGGTGATTGTATAGACGGCTGGATCGTAGCTATAGTACTGCGCGGAGCCCGCGGTTTCCTTGAGCGTATAGACATAGGTGCCCGGATAGCTGAAGGTAAAGAGGCCTGCCGGGAAGTTTGCAACCGCGGCCGCCCCTGCGGTCGCTGCCGCACTTC
>NZ_DBHIHF010000038.1:0-11524 GCF_057248925.1 Stomatobaculum sp. | reverse complement strand
GACGCGCCTTATATCCCCAGCCCTAAAGGGCGGGGCTTTACGGCGCATTGGGTAAATGGTTCCATTGTACTTTCCCCCGCCTGCGCTTCTGTTTCCTTTATGTTTTGTTCTGCTTCATCCGCAAGCGCTGAAGATGTCACAGTCTCCTGCTTGCTGCAGGCCGTAAGAGTGCAAAGAACCACAAGGGCAAGCAGGAGTGATAATGTTTTCTTTTTCATATCGACATCACCCCCGCCCACCGATTAATCCACATTTATTTTCTTTGCTTCCTGCGAATTCGTTACCATGCCCTTATAAGCAAACCCATACAAGCCGGCAAAACGGGACATGATAAACTCACATGCTTCAAGCTGCCATTTCTCCGGTGAGGCACCCTGCATGATGAAATACAGATTCTTTCCGCCAAACTCGCCCTGTCCGATCGGTCCGTAGCAACGGTCAAGGAAATTCCTCATTAAACCGCAGATGTTATGCCAGTACAGTGGCGAACCCATGACCACGGTATCCGCCTTGCGGATCGCATCAATAACTTCATTAAACTGGTCATCCGGATATTCCTGACCATAGGAATAGATTTTATAGTCGATGAGATTTAAGGTTGCGTACTCTTTTCCGGTAAGCAGTTCCTTCGCCAGCTTTGCCGTGTTGCCGTTCTTATTCGGACTTGCGTTGATAAACAAAATGCTCATTTTTCGTTTCCTCCATTATTTCCTCACAGGAGAGCCGCCGAATACTGCCGACATCTCCATGTGATTCAGTTTTTCATCAATGCTTATGACCTCTTCCGCTGTCAGGGTGATCTCCACCGCACCAAGATTTTCTCTGATGCGCTCTGCTTTTCTCGAACCGGGGATCGGAACGATATAAGGCTTCTTGCAGAGCATCCATGACAAGGAAATCTGCGCAGGTGTGGCGTTCTTTTCTTCCGCAAGATTTCTGATCAGCGAAAGAAGTTCTCTGTTCTGTTCAAACGCCTCATCAGAATACTGCGGCATAGCACTGCGATAATCCGCTTTATCAAACTGCTCACCCTTTGCAAAGGCATCGGACAGAATGCCGTTGGCAAGCGGAGAAAAGGCCACATATCCGATATTCAGTTCTTCCAGAACCGGGAAGAGGTTCTCATGCCATCTTGCCATCATGGAATACCGGTTTTGAATGCAGGTCACAGGACATACTTCATGTGCCCTTCGAAGATATTCCTCATTTGCCTCGGAAATTCCCCAGTGAAGTATTTTGCCTTCTTTTATCAGGCCAGACATGACGACCGCTACTTCTTCCGGCTCTACATTCGGATCGATGCGGTGCTGATAGTACAAATCTACGTGATCCATACCAAGCCGTTTTAAGCTGCCTTCGATGGATGCTTTTATCGTTTCCGGGCGTGAGTCCAGGACAAGTTGGCGGTTCTCATGCTTAACGCCGCACTTTGTGGCAACTTTTACCTGATTCCGATATGGAGCAAGCGCCTTTCCTACCAACTCCTCGTTGTTGTAGCTGATACTCCCATCTGCCTTTTCACCGATATAACATTCAGCCGTATCAAAGAAGGTATAGCCCATTTCCACAGCCTGCCGAATCGCGTTAATGGCTGTGTCCTCATCTGTTGCAGTTCCGTATGCGTGGGAAAATCCCATGCAACCCAGACCAATAGGCGACACCTCCAGGTCTTTTCCTAAGATTCTGTTCTTCATAAATACCTCCATCAATAATCTGTTGTTATGCTGTAGCTTTCTGTTTTCTCCACTTCTGCAAGGCGGCTCTTAAGCTCATCCCGGATAATCCGTACTGCGTCACTGCCGAGAGGCAGTCTCTTTGGAAGATTCCCTGACGATACCAACTCCACGATCAGTTTTCCGGCCTTATCAGGATCGCCCTTCTGGTCATGATTATTTACCATATTTTCAAGGCGCATCGAACCTACAGACGGCGTATAGTCGGAAATCGCCCGACTCGCCCCATGCAGGGAATCATAGAATGATGTGCGAAATGCCCCCGGCTCTACAATCATCACCTTGATTCCAAGATGCTCGGTTTCTTTCTCTACGGCATCACTGACAAGCTCCAATGCAGCCTTCGAGGCGGAGTAAAAGCCGTTTCCGACTGCTGCCCTTACTGCACCGATAGAAGAAACATTTATGATGATTCCTGAGTTATCCTCCCGCATTTTGGGAAGGCACAGATTCATCAGCTTTACCGGGCCGAATACATTCGTCCGAAACAGCAAATCAATCTCTTCATCTTCACTTTCCTCAATTGCAGCACGATAGCCATATCCTGCATTGTTGACAAGAACATCAATCTTGCCGAATCTGCTGTATGCCTCCTTCACTGCATTCTCCATGCTGTTCCCATCCGTCAGGTCAAGAGGTAAAGCCGCACAGGTATCCGGGTATTCCGTTTCAAATTCCTGTATTTTGGATATATCTCTTGCTGTAACGACAGCCTGATCGCCGGAATGAAGCACTGCCTTCGCTATGCCTCTTCCAATTCCGGTAGAGCAGCCTGTAATAAGCCAGGTTCTCATATTCCCACCTTCGCAAGCCATCTGCTGACTGCCGCCTCGCATCCTCTTTCTGCAGTCTTCATTTCAACAGGCAGTCCTTCGAGAACCGTTGCATTCGGCTCAAGCTCTCGGATGGTCTTATAAGTGCCGCCGTCACCCGAACCCATGTGAGTATTGAATGGAACAATCGTCTTACCGCTGAAATCATATTTGTCAAACAGCGTATAGATGATCATAGGGAACGTATACCACCACATGGGATAACCGATGAAAATATTGTCATACGCTGCGATATTTAATTCGTTCTTGATCGCAGGACGCAGGTTCTCATCATGTTCCTTCTTGGCATAGGCAGCAAGCGCGTTATAGTGATCTCTGTTACTGTCGTAAGGAGTCTCCGGCTCTATTTCAACAAGGTCAGCACCTGCCTGCTTTGCGATCTCCTCTGCCACGGCTTTTGCAGTACCGTAAACGGAAAAGTATAAAACGAGATTCTTTGCCATGATGCACCCCTCCTTAAAGATCCTCTTTCAACTCCATCGTCTGATATGCCGCGATCATCTCCGGTGTTGCCGTATAATAGCGGACTCCCTTATCCACCTTTGCGATTTCTGCCATATCCTCATCAGTCAGCGTAAAATCGAAGATGTCAAAGTTATCACGGATATGATCAGGATTCTTGGAGCCAGGGATCACAACATTTCCGCTTTGAACATGCCAACGAAGAATAATCTGGGCATTTGTTTTGCCGTATTTCTTTCCAAGCTCTCCAAATACAGGCTGTTCAATAAGAGTCTTGTCACCGTGTCCGAGAGGATACCACGCCATAAGTCCCATCCCGGTTTCGGCAAGAATCTTCTTAAGTTCGGTCTGCGGGAAGTAAGGATGCGCCTCCACCTGCACCACCTGGGGCTTAATCTCCATAGTTTCGATAGCTTCACGCAGCAGATCATCCGGGAAGTTGGAGAGACCGATAGCCTTGACCTTGCCTTCTTTATAGGCTTTTTCGATCTGCCTATAACCCTCACGCCAGTTAGCTGTTGGCTGGTGCAGGAAGAGAAGGTCAATGTAATCGGTACCCAGCCTTTTAAGCGTTTCATCTACCGCTGTATCCTTTTCATAAACAGTCGGCCACAGCTTCGTTACAAGGAAAATGCCCTCTCTTGCCACGCCGCTCTTTTTGATACCTCTGCAGGTGCCGCTCTCGTTCATATATCCGTTTGCTGTATCAATCAGCCTGACGCCGCTTTTCAGTGCGCTCTCTACTGCGCTTTCCGCCTCTGCGGGACTCATCATAAACACGCCGATGCCTGCCATCGGCATCTTGATTCCATTGTTCAGTGTAAAGTATTCCATTCTGCTCCTCCTTGATTACTTGAGTTTATTGTACTGTTCATCATCCACCGGCTCACACCATTCAGTCCCGGTGCTCTCTCCGGAAATTTCCTGTGCGATATGCTGGAACCAGCTGTCCTTTGCCGCACCGTGCCAATGCTTCACATTTGCAGGAATATTGACTACATCACCGGGATACAGCTCACGCGCCTCTTTGCCCCACTCCTGATACCAGCCTTTTCCGTAAATGCAGATAAGCAACTGTCCTCCGCCATTGTCCGCATGGTGGATATGCCAGTTGTTGCGGCAGCCAGGCTCAAATGTTACGTTGAAGGTCGGTACCTGCTCCATCGTCAGAGGCTTCAGATAGCTTTGTCCAACAAAATACTGTGCAAACGCCGTGTTCGGCTCACCGATGGGGAATGCAAGGTTCGGCTTCGTATCTTCCTCTCCCCAGACCTCTGCGATCATCGGGAAGGTACTCCAGGCCTTCGGCCACCCACAGTAAAATGCCAGCTGTGTAGCAATTTCGGTTGCTTCTTCCTTTGTCACGCCATGCTCCTTGCCAAGGATCAGATGGCTTTTCAGCTGCGGGTACAGCCCTGCGGAAAAGAGTGCCGCGATCGTGATCATACTGCGGTCACGGAGCGACAGCTGTGATTCCCGCGACCATACCTCTCCAAAAAGGACGTCGTCATTTAATTCGGCGAATTTAGGAGCCAGTTCTCCCAAATGTTCTCTGCCTGCTGTTTGCTTTTTCATATATAGAATTCCTCGCTTTCTTCTGTGTCACATCTGGTCTTCCCAAAATGCCACGGCATCATCGATCCATCCCTCGGCAACAGTTCCTGTTCCAAGTCCGAATCCATGTGGCAGCCCGTCGTAGGAATGGAACTCCGTGGGAATGCCCATCTCAGACATGGTATCCAGTCTTGATTTCATCGTCCGCCAGCTTGCGATACCGTCGCTTGTCCCTACGGCGCTGTAAGTCGGTGGCTCGTAGCCTGTCACTTCCGAAAGTCCGGTGTAATTTACGATGACAGCCGCAGGATGCGGATAGGCTTTCTCTCCGAAATACTCCGTACCGTATGTTCCTACCCAGTCTGCCATTCTTCCGCCTGCCGATCCACCCCAAAGAGAGTAGCCATCCGTATCAACCTGAAGTTCATCTGTATGCCGGGAGATAAAGGCGATCGCTCTCGAAAGATCCTCGCAGGCCGTCTGTGCGCCGGGACGATAAATCAGCGCAAAGGCATTGTATCCCATCTTGGAAAGTTCCAACGCGTGGGGAAAGCTGTCGTGCATCGCACCAACGTAGGCAAAACCGCCGCCGGCGTTTACGATAGCGAACTTTGTGCCGGGATTTCCCTTAAAGAAGAACAAACCCATATCTCTTTTCGCCGGATCTGCAGCCTTTTCCTCTTCCGTATAAATGTCATAAAAGATGGTGTCCCCGTTTTCCGCCTGATTTCTCATGTAATTGCAGATCTCCACTGTCTTATCGGAATCTATGTAGTTGTACCAGGTAAGCGACAGATTGCCGAGTGTGCTACCGCCATAATAGCCGGAGTCCACCGGAAAAATCAGTCTGCCGTAATCGCCAAAAACGGGATCGTTTATCACATCTTCAATTTTTGTATTCGTTGTATAGTGTTCTGTCATAGATTGTTCCTCTGTTTCCTTCTCTGTGTCAGGCATAAGGGACGCTTCATCTGTCTGTACATCCTCATTCAGTCTCGGAACAACCTCTACATCCTGCGAAGAGTCGGCGCAGGAAGAGAAACTGACAGCTAAAACCATCATGAATATCAAAGCCAATACTCTCTTCATGCGCCTGTCCTCACTTTCTTACAAGTTCTTTCCGAAGAATGGAATAATATACTCAAATTCTTCGGAGACAAACGGAGCCAGATCGTACATATCAAAGTGGCTTGCCTCTGGGATTACATACATTTCCTTTGTGTCTGTGGGAACGGCATTGAAAATTTCTTCAGAGGATGGCTTTGACCATGCATTTTCCGCCGTAATCACGCAGTAAGGTTTCTGCATATCCTTCATGATATTGGTGACATTGTACTTCACCAGCTCCAGCTGGCTCCATGCAACGACCTGATTTGACCAGCGGGTATGTGTGCCTCTTGCGCTGTAATAATATGCTGCACCCTCGTCAAGGGCTCTGGGCATGAAGTTCAGATACACCAGCCCGCCTTCGCCCTTGTCATAGGCTTCCTTGGCAGCCTTTACTTCCTCTTCCGGCTTAAAGAAGCCCATCATCGGGGAGGTGGAAATATCGGAAATCGCAGGAACAATAGCTGTAACCGCCTTGATACGAGGTTCCTTGACGCCTGCGACAGACATATAGGAGCCGGAGCCACAGATACCAAGTCCGCCGATACGATCCTTATCCACATAAGGCAGACTGCAAAGATAATCCACTGCGCTCTCAATATCACTTTCCTTGACTTCGGGCAGTTCCTGACCTCTCGGCATTCCTTCGCTCTCGCCAAAATAAGTGCCGTCAAATACCAGCGTCACATATCCGGCTTCTGTCAGTCTCTCGGCATAAACCGACTGCGCCTGCTCCTTGACGGAGAGCATGGGGCCGGTAAGAACGATTGCAGGATAGTCCTTGCTGAGATCAAAGCCATCCGGCAAACGAAGCAGTCCCGCCATCCTTGTGTTCAGTTCCTTGTTTACGAATACGACTTTCTGAGTGTTCATGAGTGTACCTCCTGTTATTGTTTTGATTTAATAATTAGGTGGCTGTCAAACCACTTTAATGCTTTTCCAAGATAATGTCCGCAGAAAACGAACAGTCCCATAATCGCCATGTAATCCATGAAGAAAAAGATGATCGGTTCCGTAGGGTCTAAGAACAGAAAATGTGTCTGTAAAAACAGATACTCTCCAATCTGCCTCCGGATGAGCGCATATACGCCGTATGCCGCTATGGCGATCGCACCAACTCGCAGTACCCAACCAGTTGTTTTTTCCCTGTCTTTGCCTTTTTGCATCGCACCGAGCATCATATTCCAATGCAATCCCAGATGAAGCGACATCAGGATGTAGTTCAGGTACGCGCATACCATGTGTACGCTCCGGGCAATAGAAGCTCCCTGACTGATGTTCAGGAACTTGTACAAATGCTGTGACAGGACGATCCCGCTGACCGCAGACGCAAAAACCAAAACAATCATTAGAAGTACCAAGACTGTCTGAAATATACGGAAAGCTCGGTACTTGCCTTTTAGAAGTCCGCCGAACCATCTGCGATTCAGAATATGATGAACGACAAACAACACAATCATCACGGTTCCGAGGATTTCGTGCGTCAACTCACCGATCAGCGAATATGCCATCAGCCCGATGAGCACAACAGTCATCGCGATATCTATTGTCATTCGCAGTTTCTTCATCATTGATTTCCTTTTCAGCATTTATTACTCATGTCCTCCAAAGAGCCAGTTCATGATGTCCTCTTCGCGGGCAAAGTATCCTCCGCCGGAATAGCCGTTAAGATAAACCTTCTCGGAGTCAATGTTATAATGCCCTATCAGGTATCTGGTAAGTGCAACTGTCTGTCTCGCAGATGTTTCTTTCCAGTCATTCAGCTGCGGAGCGGCGATGATCATTCTCTCGTTATATTTCTGTGCGAGGGTTCCGTAATCTTCCGTCTGGATATTCGCGCCGACGCCTTGGAAATACAATCCTCCGTAACCAGGCAAAGTCACGAACAGCGCATATGATTCGGAGCCGTCGTAGCTCTCCGGCATGTACAGCCCGAAATGGATATCTCCGTCATTTTCACTGTGCAGTACATTGTCGAAGAGAAAGCCTCGAATATACTCGTCTCCGAAGTCGATTTCTGTCGGCGCCGGGATTTCGTTCTCCATGCCGATGACGCCTGTCTGCACGAAGTCAGTTATTCCAAGTCAAGCCCTCGTACCCATTCTCTGACGCTATCCTCGCTCGGCTTTTCATTGAAGCGTATACCTTCCATCCAAGTACCGGTTCCTGCCATCTTTTCCAGAGTGGTTCCGCTGTCTCCCAGGCCTGAACTTGTGGAAGTACAGAAGGGAACCACTGTTTTCCCGGTGAAATCGTTGTTTTTAATAAAGTTGTTTACCACCCAAGAAGCCTCGCGCCACCAGATGGGGTAACCGAACAGCACCACATCATACTCGTCCCAGTTTGGCACATCTGTAGAAACCAATTCGATATCTTGAAGTGAGGTGTCGTCATGCTCCTTATTTACCCGGCTTGAACGGTCTCTCCAGTTCAGGTCATCATCGGAGTAAGAATCGACAGGAACAATCTCAAAGGTGTCAGCTTTCAATTCGTCTGCAACAAAATCTGCAACTCTCTTCGTATTGCCGGAGCCGGAATAATAAACCACAATTGCTTTTCCGGTAAATTCCGTTTCGCTTTTTCTGGCAGATTCCGAATTGTTGTTGTTTGAAGTTCCACACGCCACCAATGTAAGCATCATTACGATGGTTAATAGAACAGGCCATATTTTTCTCATTTTTAACCTCCTTGGCATATCAGGGCATACGCATCTCAGTAATCCAAACCCTGAACCCACATACGGACATCATTTTCCGAGCCGTCCACATTGCCACCGCGTATCGATAAGGCATCATCGGATCTGACGGTCGCACCGGTGGCCAAACGTTCTACTGTCGGCAGAGCATTCGCCCCATTTGAACTTCCTTCGTAAGAGAAAAACGGAATGATCGTCTTGCTGGAGAAATCGAAGTTTTCAAGGAATGTCCACATAGTCATCGGAAGATCGTACCACCAAACCGGAAAACCAAAGAATATGGTATCGTACTCTGACATCTGTTCCGGTGTAATATCCACTACTATTTCCGGACGAACACCATCGTCCTGCTCCTGCTTGGCGCGGTCGGCTGTAGCATTGTAATCCTCCGGATACGGATCTGCCGCCATCACACGATATAGGTCACCGCCTGTCTCATCAGCCACCCAGTGCGCCATGCTGTCCAAATGACCCGACCATGAGAAATAAACGACAAGTATTTTATTTGTATCCTCCGTATTTATATCTGAGCTATCCAATTCCTTGCTGCCGTCCTGCGGTTCTGTTGCTGTCTTCTCAGATTCAGATGTTATCTCTGAATCATTCTCCGTTTCAGACTGCACACTTACCGTCTGGTCGTTTGTACCATCCGATTCAGTCTTACTGGAACTTCCGCACGCTGTCAGCGCAATGATCATTACGAATGCGAGAATTACAGCGAAGAAACTTCTTTTATTTTTTTACCATGCCTTTTTCTCCTCCTCGCTCCTATGCTTGGTCTTACGCTCCTCGACCGTCTTCACAAACCACTCCACCATGTTAGGGTCATAGTGTGAGAAGAAAGAGCTCTGTTCCTTATCAAGTGAGGCAATCTTCGCCATATCCTCATCAGTAAGGGAAAAGTCAAACACATTGATGTTCTGAATCATACGCTCATAATGCGTGGACTTCGGAATCACCACCGTATTTCTCTGGATATGCCAGCGAAGGATGACCTGCGCCGTGGTCTTTCCGTATTTCGCACCGATCTCTGCAAGCGTCGGATCCTCAAACAGACCATTCCTGCCCTCACCGAACGGAGCCCATGCCTCGTGCTGGATCTGATACTTATCCATCCACTTTTTAGCTTCTGTCTGCTGATTATGCGGATGGGTTTCCACCTGATTCACCATCGGAGCGATACGGGCGAAAGACGCGATGTCTACCAGTCTGTCGGGATAGAAGTTGGAAACGCCAATAGCACGGAGCACGCCTTCCTCATACAGATCCTCAAGGGCATGCCATGCGCCGTAGTAATCCGAAAAAGGCTGATGCAAAAGCATCAGGTCAATATAATCGGTTTTCAGTTTCTTCAGAGATTCTTCTACAGACCTTTTGCAGGCATCATACCCGTAATGCTCCACCCACACCTTGGTGGTCAGGAATATTTCCTCACGGGGAACGCCGGACTTCTCGATTGCCGCACCGACCTCTTCTTCATTAAAATAACTCTGAGCCGTATCAAGGCTGCGGTATCCTGCTTTCAGCGCATCCAGTACGTATCTTTCGCACTCATCCTTTGTCACCTGATATACGCCATAGCCTAAGATCGGCATCTTGATTCCATTAGAAAGTGTTACATATTCCATCGTAAAGTCCTCCTGTCAAAAATAGCGGTTTATTCCTTAACCCTGTTTTAAGTATAAGAAAAAGAGACCTCAACCAGAAGTCTCTCTTTGGAACGAAGTTTATATCAAAAGGTATAAACTTAAACGATCTCTTTTAATGCTTTTAGGAATTGTTTCACTTTTTTATCCGGAGTTCTGGAGTACATCAAACCGTATGGCATATCATGCTTCCAGCCCATGCGGACAGTCTTTAGGAGTGGGTGTACTGTTTTCCATCGCTCAGTGGTAATAAGAAGCCTGCCGCCGTTCTCACATTCATTGAAAACACCTGTGTTATAGAGCGGAAAATCTACGATTTTTACCTGCGGATGATTGGCGACAAGGTATTCACGCAGTGCATCCATGCTGCCCATACTGCCCGGGGAGAGCATCATTAGTTCCTGCCCATACAGATCTTTGATTGCCAAGCGTTTTTTCTGTGCAAGAGGATGATTGACCGAAAAAGCCACGCATAGCTTGTCCCGGGTCAGTTCAATGCCATTACATTTGCGGTACTTTAATAGTTCCTCATCGAACAGACCCGCGACCACACCGATGGTTTCGCCGAGATTTTTCAGGATCATCCGGGCATTCTCAGGCGTATTATCGAAAGGTACAAGCTGGAATTTCAGCCCCGGCAAGATATCGGACAGTTTCGGCCATAGTTCCACAAGTACTTCCGCAGGTGTCATAGGCGACGTGCCGATGCGGATAATGCGTCCGTCACTCTTCATGGAAGAGATGGCTCTTGATGCGGCTTCACGGCTCATCCTGATCAGTTCCGGCGCATCCTTCTTTAAGGATTCACCGGCTTTTGTCAGCTTTAACCCTCTGTGTGTTCTTTCAAAAAGACGAACGCCAAGTTCATCCTCTAAGAGATTTATCTGCTTGATGACCGCAGACGGCGTGATGTACTTGGCTTCGGCCGCTTTGGAGAAGCTCCCAATCTCCGCCACCTGCAGGAATAAATCCAGATGTGGATCATACAGCATCGATCTCACCTCGTTTCTTGTTTTTTCGATTCACTATATGTGGAAGGAAGGTCACCACACACCCTGCCAGAATAACTGCAAACATGGTAATCGGCGGATAAACAAAGATCGCAAGAACAATGCCAATCGCCTTAATGATCAGGTCAGCCGCAACGATTTTCCGGGAACTATAGTCCAACGCGCTCGTCGAACCATTAGCCCTTGCGACCGCTCGCGCAAGCGCCATGTTGGATAGTGAAACACATATCACCACCACGCTGTAAAGCATCTGCGCAAAAAGGCTTGTAAAGTGATCACTAACAAAGGATGTTACATATGGGAAGAAGGAGGCAAAAAACAGCATGATGATGCTCCACCAGAGCACCTTGTTGTCTATCTTCTCGATCCTGCTCCACTGGTTATGGATATTCACCCACATAGCGCCAAGCCAGAAGAAGGAAACCGTATAGGAGAGAGTTTTAAGTAACTAATTATATAAATAAAGGTACTCGTCAGTGATACA
>NZ_DBHIHF010000037.1:0-13387 GCF_057248925.1 Stomatobaculum sp. | reverse complement strand
CACAAGATTTCGACACATTATAAAGATACCCGGTAGAAGCACACAGGCAGTTGAGAAGGGCTTTAAAACGCTCCGAAATCTGTATGGAGAACGATTCAGTCAAGTTTTTCGCTCTATAACAAGTGATAATGGCAGTGAATTTGCTTCACTGCCACAGTTGCTTCCAACGATTCCCATATATTATGCCCATCCGTACTCCGCCTACGAACGCGGACTGAACGAAAAACAGAACCGGATCAATCAACTCCCTTGAAAATCCTTTCATTACCGTTCGCCGGAGGAATTATTTCAAAGTGTCCTACTTGATCTTGCAATCTAGCATGTAAAGAAAAAGTAGAAAGGGCTTTCCGGCATAGGTGCCAGAAAGCCCTTTTTGGAAGCATTGCATAAAGACGCCGCTTGTCAGATTGCCGAGATTCATCTGTATTCAAAAAGCAGATGTTTCGGTACTGGCAGGATAATATTCTGATTGTGTTGCTATTTGCGGCAAATATAGATACAATGCACGTAAAAGGAGGTGCAATATGGCGCAAACAAGTATCAATATCCGCATGGATGAGGATTTAAAGAAGCAGTTTGACGCGTTCTGCTCCGATATCGGTATGAGCATGTCGACGGCATTTTGCGTGTTTGCAAAAACTGCTGTCAGAGAGCAGAGAATTCCCTTTGAGATATCCGCAGAAAAAGATCCCTTTTACAGTGCGGCCAATCTGGCAAGACTGAGAAAATCCATTGCAGAAATGGAGGCAACGGGCGGTATTGTCCACGAAGTGAAGCTCAATGATTAAAGCGTGGACAGAAGATGCGTGGGAAGATTTTGCGTATTGGACAAAGCAGGATAAAAAGACACTTAAAAGAATTTTGCAACTACTCAGGGATATTGAGCGGAACGGATATGACGGCATCGGGAAGCCGGAACCCTTGAGAGGAGATTTGTCGTCTTATTGGAGCCGGAGAATCGATGATTGTAACCGGATTGTGTATCGGATAGACGGAGATGTGATTCAGATTGTCCAGTGCGGTTCTCACTACAGAGATAAGTAAAAACGGCAAGAAAAAAGCAGAGCGGAATTTCGCTCTGCTTTGCCTTTGTTCTATGGCAACAATCAGCCGATTGCTGCGACAGACTTCGAGAGGCGAGACACCTTGCGGGAAGAAGTGTTCTTGTGCAGGATGCCCTTGGAAGCTGCCATCGTGAGTGCGCGCTCTGCCTTGCGGAAGCTCTCCTCTGCTGCTGCCTTGTCGCCTGCTGCGACAGCTGCATCGACCTTCTTGACAGCGGTCTTGACAGCGGACTTAACAGCCTTGTTTCTCTCTGCTCTCTTTGCGGACGTCAGAATTCTCTTCTTCGCGGATTTGATGTTTGCCAATTTCTTTTCCTCCCATTCACGGATACGATGATAGTTTCACAGTCATCAAGACAACCGTCAAGGACGGGCAGCCGCGCAAATGTCTTGCTCTCTGTGGGCGTTCGCATCGAAGTCTGGACACGGACAGTTCAATGTAAACATACCCGTAAATTGTAGGACAAAGCCCGGAGAGTGTCAAGCTTACTTGAAAGAGAAAAGCAAAAATGTTATTCTCATTCCAGATGAAAAGGCAGGAAAGCCGCAGTCTGCTTACGGTTTTTTATGGAGGAAGCATGCCGACTTACGACAGACAACATATCAGAAACTTTTGTATCATTGCCCACATTGACCACGGTAAATCCACGCTCGCCGATCGCATCATCGAGAAGACGGGTCTGCTCACCGAACGGGAGATGCAGGACCAGATTCTGGACACGATGGAGCTCGAGCGGGAGCGCGGTATCACAATCAAGAGCCAGGCGACCCGCACGGTGTATCGCGCGGCGGACGGCGAGGAGTATATTTTCAACCTGATCGACACGCCCGGACATGTTGACTTTAATTATGAAGTGTCCCGCGCGCTTGCGGCTTGCGACGGCGCGGTGCTTGTGGTCGATGCCTCCCAGGGCATAGAGGCACAGACGCTCGCAAATGTCTACATGGCGCTGGACCACGACCTCGAGGTTATTCCGGTCATCAATAAGGTGGATTTGCCGAGCGCGGAGCCCGATAAGGTCGCGGCGGAAATCGAGGATGTGATCGGCATCGAGGCGGAGGGGGCACCGCGTATTTCCGCGAAGACCGGACTCAATGTGGATCAGGTGCTGGAGGCCATCGTGAAACAGTTGCCGCCGCCGTGCGGCGATGAAAAGGCGCCGCTGCAGGCTCTGATTTTCGACTCGCTCTACGACAGCTATAAGGGCGTGATTGTCTTTCTCCGCGTGAAGAACGGCACGGTTCGGAGGGGCGATCGCGTCCGCATGATGGCAACCGGTGCGGAGATGGATGTGGTCGAGATCGGTTATTTTGCGCCGGGGCGCTTTATTCCCTGCGACGAGCTTTCGGCCGGCATGGTGGGCTACCTTACCGCGAGCATCAAGAATGTCCGGGACACGCGGGTTGGCGATACGGTCACGCATGCGAAGAATCCGGCGTCGGAGGCGCTCCCGGGCTATAAGAAGGTCACGCCGATGGTCTACTGCGGTCTTTACCCCGCAGATGCCGCGCAGTATCAGGATCTCCGCGATGCGCTCGAAAAGCTGCAGTTAAACGATGCGTCTCTGACCTATGAGCCGGAGACCTCGCTCGCGCTCGGCTTCGGTTTCCGCTGCGGTTTCCTCGGGCTCCTGCACCTCGAAATTATTCAGGAGAGACTGGAGCGCGAGTATGATCTGGATCTCGTGACGACGGCGCCCGGCGTCGTGTACCGCGTCTATAAGACGGACGGCACAGTGATAGAGCTCACGAACCCCTCGAATCTCCCGGATGCCGCGGAGATTGAGCACATGGAAGAGCCTGTGGTCTCGGCGGAAATCATGCTGACCCGCGAGTTCATCGGGCCGATTATGCAGCTCTGCCAGGAGCGGCGCGGCCTTTATCTCGGCACCGACTACATGGAGCAGGACCGCGCGATTCTGAAATACGAACTGCCGCTGAATGAAATCATCTACGATTTCTTTGACGCGTTAAAGTCCCGCTCGCGGGGCTATGCGTCTCTCGACTATGAGTTAAAGGGCTATATGCCCTCGAAGCTTGTGAAGCTCGATATTTTAATTAACCGTGAGACCATCGACGCGCTCTCGTTCATCGTCTTTGCGGACGGCGCCTACGAGAGAGGGCGGAAGATGTGCGAGAAACTCACGAAGGAGATTCCGCGTCAGCTCTTCGATATTCCGATTCAGGCGGCTATCGGCTCGAAGATCATTGCGCGCGAGACCGTTAAGGCGATGCGGAAGGATGTGCTCGCAAAGTGTTACGGCGGCGACATCTCGCGGAAGAAGAAGCTGCTCGAGAAACAAAAGGAAGGCAAGAAGCGCATGCGCCAGATCGGCTCCGTCGAGGTGCCGCAGAAGGCGTTCATGAGCGTCTTGAAACTCGGCGATGAGTGAGAAACAAAAACTGGAACTGTACATCCACATTCCGTTCTGCGCCTCGAAATGCCGCTACTGCGATTTTCTCTCCGGTGAATCCACCCCGGAGGCGCAGCGCGCCTATGTCAACCAACTGATCGAAGAGATACGCGCCCAGGGGCAGATACTCCCCGAGTACCAGCTCTCCAGCATTTTTATCGGCGGCGGGACGCCTTCTATCTTGAGTGGCCTGCAAATTCAGAATATTATCTCGGCGGTCTATGAGAACTTTGTGGTCGAGGCGGATGTGGAGATAACGATAGAGTGCAATCCCGGAACTCTGGATGCGACCAAACTCGAATACTACCGCGAGGCCGGCATCAACCGCCTGAGTTTAGGACTGCAGTCCGCGGATGATGAAGAACTGAAACTGCTCGGGCGAATTCACAGCTACAACGACTTTCTTCACAGCTACGAGCTCGCGCGGGCGGCGCATTTTGACAACATTAACATCGATCTGATGAGCGGCATTCCGCACCAGACGCTGCACAAGTGGCGCCAGAGTCTCAAAAAGGTGCTGCGCCTCCATCCGGAGCACATCTCGGCCTATTCGCTGATTATTGAGCCCGGGACACCGTTTGCGGAGCTCTACGGCAGCGAGGAGGGGCAGAAGGCGCTTCCCGGCGAGGACGAAGAGCGCGAAATGTACGCGGAGACCAAGACTTTGCTGGAAGAGTACGGGTTTACGCGCTACGAGATTTCGAACTATGCCCGCCCGGGCAAGGAATGCCGCCATAACATCGGTTACTGGACCGGCGTCGACTATCTCGGCGTCGGGCTCGGTGCCTCCAGTAAGTTAAAGCATCACCGTTTTCACTCGGAGGAGAGGCTGGATCGCTACATGGCGGTCGAGATGCACCGGGATCTGATGCCGCTCTACCAGGATTTGGTTGCACTCACGGTCGCGGACGAGATGGAAGAGTTTATGTACCTCGGGCTCCGCATGACCAAAGGCGTTTCGGGCGCGGATTTTTATGACCTCTTCCACCTGAATATGTTCGACCTCTTCGGCGATGCAATCCGGAAAAACACGGCGCTCGGCCTCCTGGAGGTCGATACGCCGATGCTCCGGCTCACGGAGCGGGGGATCGATCTCAGCAACCGCGTCTTTGCGGACTTCTACGAAGTGTTGCCGCGAAACCAGGCGCTGTTTCCGGAGGATCCCCGCAATTTATTCTGAGAGCGGGAGCGCCACGGTGAACGAGGTGCCGTGTTCCGCGGTGCTGGCGGCGCGGATATCGCCGCCGTGGGCATTCGCGATGGTCTTTGCGATGGAGAGACCGAGGCCGTAACCGCCCGCCGCACGGGCGCGCGACTTGTCCACGCGGAAAAAGCGGTCAAAGAGACGGGGGAGTGCATCCGCAGGGATGGGCTCCCCGTTGTTATGAACGGAGAGCAGCGCGTGCTTTTTTTGGCGGCAGAGGCGCACAGTGACTTCGGTGCCGGGCGCGGCATATTTCAGCGCATTGTCGAGCAGTATCGCGAGTAGCTGGGCGAGCATCTGCGCGTCACCTCGCACGGACAGGGCCGGGCTAATGTCCAGCGCGAGGGACAGTTTTCGCTCAAAGGCGAGCGCCGTGAAGGGGAGAGCCGTGGACTCGACTAGGGTCGAGAGAGAGAGCACCTCGCTTCGCGGCGGCAGCGTTTTGGCATCCGCCTTGGCGAGAAATAAGAGGCGCTCGGTGAGTTCCTGCATGCGCCGCGCCTCGGTCTCGGTATTTTGAATCCAGAGCGCCTCTTCCCGTATGGTCGCCGTCGGATGCGATTTCAGGATGGAGAGATTGGCGAGAATGACTGTGAGCGGCGTCTTTAGCTCATGCGAGGCATCCTGTACAAAGCGCTGTTGCTCCGAAAAGGCGTGTTCGACCGGGCGTAAGCTCATGCGGGCCAGAAAAAAGCTGAGCCCGAAGACGAGGAGCCCGGCGAGCAGGAAGATGCCGCTGAGTTCCGCGGCAAAGCGGAACAGCGAAGTATTCAGGTTGTCGAGCGAGGTGACGAGGAAGACACGCTTGCCGCCCTGTCGCCCTTGTACATAATAATAAGAGGAAAAGGCATGCGTCAGGCTTTCGCTCTCCTCCGGGTGTTCGGGCGGGCCTTGCCGCTCCGAAGCCGTGTCTTTACTTGCCGCTTCCTGTAAGAGACTCTGAAGACGGGCGGTGTCGGCCTCGCTTAAGCTGAGGTCGTGGGTGACGGAAACGGTATAGCCGTTGCTACTGCTGTCCCTCGAGAAAATCGCGTAGGGATAATACGCTTTGGGGGCTTGACGCCCGTCCGGCGGCGGGCTCGGTTCATCCGACGAGGTCTTTTCCGCAGTCTCATGCTCGGAAAAGACGCTCGCAAAGCGGAGCTCGGCGCCGAGATAGCGGCCCGCGTCCTTCAGGGAGCGGGCGCGGGCGTTTAAAAAGAGCGCGGTCAGGATACCGAAGAGCAGAAGCAGGACAAAGGCGAGATTCGTCGCGATGATGCGGCGCTGTAAGAGGCGGAGCGGCTTCACTGCGCACCGCCTTCTACCAGGCGATAGCCTTGGCGGCGAAGCGCCTGAATTTTGACCGAGGAATCCAGAAAGGCGAGTTTTTTTCGGAGAAACGAGATATAGGCCTCAACATTGTTTTCGACGGCGTCGCTCTCATCGCCCCAGAGTTTCCGGAGTATGGTCTCTTTGCCGAGAATTGCGCCCTTGTTTGCGACCAACAGTTTTAAGAGTTCGGCTTCCTTAAACGCAAGGCGTACGGTTTTGCCGTTGGCGGCGAGCTCGTTGGTCGCGAGCGACAGGCAAAAATCGCTGAAGCGGAGCTCGTCGAGCAGCACTTCGCCCCGACGGCGGGAGAGCGCGCGAACGCGCGCAAGGAGTTCTTCCGGGACGAAGGGCTTGGTCATATAGTCGTCGGCACCGCGGTCAAGCCCTTCAATTTTATCCCGAACTTCATCCCGCGCGGTCAGCATGAGGACAGGCGTCTCCTTGCCGGCGCGGCGCAGGGCGTGCACCACGGCAAAGCCGTCCATCTTCGGGAGCATGACATCGAGGACAATGACATCGTAGTCCTTTTGCAGGGCGGCGTAGAGACCGTCTTCCCCGTTATCCGCGTGGTCCGCGAGATATTTTTCGGAGTGAAACAGTTCGAGGAGTGCCGCTGCGAGGCGGCTCTCATCCTCCACCAGTAAAATCGTCATCGTATGTTCCCCCTTTTCGGAACCGGTTATTTCCTAGATGGTATCACAGTTTTTTAAAATGAGGTGTGAAATGAGACAGCGTAACAGAGCGTTGTACATCAAACTGCTGCTTGGTCTGGGCGTTCTCCTCGCGGCGCTCTCCGGCTGCGGCAGTCGTGAGGCCGTCACAGCGACTGCGGCGGAATCTCCCGCAAATGCGACCGCGGGATCGGTCAATATTTTCCTGCGGGGGGACAGCGCAAAGATTGAAGGACGCGGCGCAGAGATTGAGAAGGGCGTGCTCGTGATTCACGAGGGCGGGACCTACCGCCTGACGGGAGAGAGCCGCCTGCCGATCGAAGTGCGCGCGGCGAATGTCTCGGTCACGCTGTATCTTGAAAACGTAAAACTCCATACGTGGGGCAACAGCGCAATTCGCGCTGTACAGCGCGGCGACCTCACGCTGATTTTTGCGGGCGAAGAGACGAACAGCATTGAGACGGAGGGAAGAGAACAGAAGGACGGTTCGGCGGCGGATCCCAAAGGCGTGGACGCGGCAATCTTTGCCAAGGGAAATCTCACGTTGCGGGGCAGCGGCAGTGCGAATATCAAAGCGGCAAACCGCGGAATTGTCGCAAAGGGTGAGCTGGTTGTCGCGGAAGGGATTTTTGATCTCCGGACGGAGGACGATATTTTCTGCGGCAAAGAGAGCGTCACCTTGCAGGGCGGCACGGTCCGGGCGAGCGCACAGGGCGATAAGGGAAAGGGTGTAAGCTCCGACGGCGCGGTGACCTTGTCGGGCGGTTCCTATGTGTTTGAGCATACGAGCGAGGGTATCGAGGGCAAGACCATAGAGATGAGCGGCGGCAGCTTTGACATCAGCGCGGACGATGACGGCATGAACGCGCGGGAGCACTACGACAAGGAGGAGACAAAGAGTCGGAAGAAAGAGGCAAATCCCGAGATTTGGATTCACATTGCGGGCGGAGAGCTCTATGTGACGGCGGGCGGCGACGGCCTGGACTCGAACGGCGATCTGATTTTCAGCGGCGGAACAAGTTATATCAACGGCTCTGACACCGGAAAGGATGCCGCGCTCGACTGGAACGGCAGCTGCCGCGTGGACGGCGGTGTTCTGATTGCCTCGGGCATGAAGGCGCGGGCAGAGAAGATTTCACCGGAATCGGCACAGCCTTTCTTCGAGTGGGAACTCGGGAGCGAGCACCCGGCGCGGGAGCAGATTTCCGTACAGCGGGGAGACGGCAGTATGCTCTACTGGGAGCTTCCGCGCAGTGCCTACGACTATGTGCAGATTTCCTGCCCGGAACTCACGGAAGAGAACACACTCCACGCGGTCGCGGGAAACGAGTGCATTGCGTTGCGCTGACAAAAACTGCAGCTTCACCATCCGAGGGGGTGGAGGAAGAATGGCGAATGAAATCACAAAAGACCACACGAAGGTGTTTATCCGTCGTTGTGGTCTTTCGTTTTCTCTCCGCTTGGGAGTGACGATGATATTTGGGGGCTTATTGTTTGCCGATTTGACGGCATTTCGAATTTGGGTTAGGATAGTAGTATAACGCTTATGTAGACCGAAGGAGGATTTGTGCGGGAGTTTCGTACCATAGAACTCAGGGAAGCGCTGAGCTTACAGAAAATTGCGGACAGCGGACAGTGTTTCCGCCCCGGTGAAATCGGGGGCGGCGTGTTTCGCTTTATCTCGGGAAACGAGGTGCTGGAGTTAAAACAGCGCGGCGACTGCGCCGTGGAGGTCTCCTGCGATGCGGAAACCTGGGATAAAGTCTGGCTCCCCTACTTTGACCTGGAACGCGACTACAGCGCCATACAGCGCGATATCTTCGAGAGCGGAGATACATTGCTCACCGAGGCAACCGTCCACGGCGACGGCATACGGGTACTTCGTCAGGAGCCGTTTGAGATGCTGGTTTCCTTTGTGCTCTCGCAGCGAAAGTCCATTCCGGCCATACGGACTGCCGTTCGTCAGCTCGCCGAGACCTACGGCGAGGAGACCTTGGCGCCCTCCGGAGAGCACGTCCATCTCTTTCCGAAGCCGGAGGCGCTCGCGGGAAGTTCGGAGCAAAGTCTGCGGGATTTGGGGCTTGGCTACCGCGCGCCCTATGTGCTGGATGCTGCGCGCCGCGTGGCGGACGGGAAGCTTGATCTCGCTGCGCTTCGCAAACGTCCGGATGAGGAACTCTTTCTGGAACTACAGAGCGTACACGGCGTCGGGAAGAAGGTCGCGAACTGCGTGATGCTCTTTGGCTACGGCAGAACGGAGCGCGTGCCCTCGGACGTCTGGATGCAGCGCATTGTGAGCGAGGGCTATCAGGGGGTGGACCCCTTGGTTGCCCGGAAGCATGCGGGTATTTTACAGCAGTACCTATTCTACTATGCGCTCACCCACAAGGAACGGTTTACACCCCGCAAGGTGCGGGACGAAGAGAGGTAAGAAAAGGAGAAGCAAATCATGCGACACGAACTGAAACGAAAACAGACGGCGGAGACAGACTGTACCAAGCGGATCCGAGTGGAAAAACTCAACCTGCCCGCGCTGCGGCGTCTCTTTGAGACGAGAATGCAGGAAGATTTTCCGGAGGTAGAATTAAAGCCCTTCCCGAAGATGCAAGAGCTCTACGAGACGGGGCATTATCTGCCGCTCGCGATCCGCGACAACAGCAAGAATCAAGACCTTCTCGCCTATGCGCTCTTTGCGCGGGAAAGTGCGGAGGAGGGACACCACTATCTGCTCGACTACTTTGCCGTCAAGGAATCGGAGCGCGGCAGCGGAATCGGGACCGACTTTTTGCGGGAGATGGAGGCACACATCGACGACGCCGAGACCATACTCGGTGAGATCGAGGATCCGGATCACGCCGCGGACAATGAAGAGGAGGCCGTGCGCCTTCGCCGCCGCGCGTTTTATCTCCGGAACGGCGTCCGTGAGACCCGCGTGCGCGCGGAGGTCTGCGGCATGAACTACCGCATCCTCGAGGCAGGCGGCGCCACGCCGCACTCCGCCGCAGAAATTCGGCACATTTTGGATCGCTTCTATCGCCGTTTCTTCTCCGAGAAGATGTACCGCGAGGAAGTGAACGTTCATATCGCCTGAAAAAAACAATGAATATCACAACCTTTTTGATTGTATGCCCGCTGGTTTTTCTGGCGGGCTTTGTAGACGCCATCGGCGGCGGCGGCGGTTTGATTTCCCTGCCCGCCTATCTCTTTGCCGGAATTCCGGTGCATACGGCCATCGGCACCAATAAGTTTTCGGCGGTCTTCGGGACCACCCTCGCGACCGGCCGCTTTGCGAAGCAGGGCATGATAGAGAAGCGCCTTGCACTTCCCGCGGTTGCGGCGGCCTTTGTGGGCGCCTCGATCGGCGCGCGGCTCTCGCTCCGCATGCCGGAGCGGATGACCTTGATCATTCTGCTGATCATCCTGCCCTTTGTCGCCTTCCTGGTTCTGAATAAGAAATTGCTCCGCGACCGAGGCCCGGAGGACGAGCAAATTACGAAGCGTACCTATGTGACCGCGGCGGCCTCGGCCTTTCTGGTCGGCATTTACGACGGGCTTTACGGCCCCGGCACGGGCACTTTTTTGATCGTGCTCTTAAATGTCTGGTCGCGCCTCGGCCTAAAGAGCGCAAACGGGCAGGCGAAGGCCATTAACCTTGCGACCAATCTGAGCTCGCTCATCGTATTTCTGATGCACGGCACCGTCTTGATTCCGCTCGGCCTGAGCGCGGCGGTCTGCAATATGATAGGTGCCTACCTCGGCGCGGGGCTTGCGCTGAAACGGGGGAGCAAGGCCATACGCCCTGTCCTCTTACTTGTTCTGTTGCTGCTCTTTGTCAAGATTATTTCTCAGCTGCTCGGACAGTGAGTGAGAGAGTCGGGAAGGAGGTATTTATGCCCATATTCCAAAACGTGATTTTACCGCTCGGCATCGCGCTTTTCATGCTTTGGGTTCTCACGCGGCAGCGAGAGGGGTGCCTTCGCCCCCTCTATGCGATGACTGCGGTGCTCTTGCTTTGCTGTGCGCTCTCAACCGTCTGGATGAATTTGACTGCGCCGCGCGGCATCGGCGTTCCGCACTTTCTCCCGTGGCTCTGGTATTTCGGGATGATGGGCGGCTACGCGCTGACCCCGATCTCTTTGCTCTACTTTGCCTTTTCCGCGGTGAAGGCCGCGCGCATCAGACAAGTGCTGCAGTGGGTGCTTTACCTTGCGGGTGCTCTTCTTCTCTGGGCCATGGTAGCAGCGTTGACGTCTCTACTACGCAACATATGAGCGGAGAATCGCATTCTTTCTCTCCGGCGAAGGGGAGAAGAGAAGTGGCAGGCTGTACCGGCAGACTGCGAAGAAGTCGAAACGGAAAGAAACGCTGGTACAAAAGAGAGTCATCGGCCGAAATCGGGTGCGACAGAGCCTAAACATGCGTTCTTATTTGGAACCCGCGTGCAATCTACAAATCAGGTTTTAAAAGGCTTCGCAGTGACAATAAGAACACATTCGCAGGGGCGACGGAGCGCAGGGGAAGAGGTCGACGGGGTGCCCGGGACGCTGCTGTCGCGGAAGCGGAGAGAAGAATTGCGACCGACGCGAAACGGAGAGCTTCGGATGCGGGGCGTTGAAGCAGTTGACATAAAATGCGGAACGGCTTGCGCGGAAGGACAAGAGCTAATCCAAAACTTCGCACAGCGAATCAACGAATCGGATCAATCATAAAAAGAACGGACCGCAGTTGCGGTCCGTTCTTAATACTTTTATCTGTCGGCATTCCCTTTAACAGTTCCTTTGCAGAAAAGCGGCTCTGGTGAGCACATGCAGCACCACCGGAAAGCCCGCCACAAGAAGGACAGATGGTATGCTTCATGACTTTTTCCTCCAAACATACTACATACTGTTTCAAGGAAGATGTAAGCAGAGAAAAGCCTTGCGTATCAAGGGTTTGAAGCAATTTTTACCAACTCTTTTTGTCCACCCTTCATCTTGTTTCAAAGAAGACGAAAACCCCGCAACACTTGATTCTACTAGCGTTGCGGGTTTTTTTACCCACTCTTTTTGTCCTATAACTCTTTTTTGTTGTTTAGTCCGGCATGGTGGCGCGCATCTTGCGTATGCCGTGAATTTCGGCATTGACCGCATAGCGATCGCCCTGGCGGTAGAGCTTTGCGTATTTCTTCGGCGAGACGCCGACATAGCTGTTGAAGGTGCGAATAAAGTGCGAGTAGGTCTGGAAACCGGATTTTTCGCTTGCCTCCTGGACATTTGCGCCCTGCCGCAGAAGTTGCTGGGCGGTGATGATGCGGAGCTGAATCACATACTCCATGACTGAGAAGCCGGTGCCCTTTTTAAAAATATGGCAGAGATAGTGCTTGCTCAGCATGAAGTGCTCGGCGAGCTCGTCGAGCGACAGGTGCTCGGTGCAGTTCTTCCGGAGATAGTCGAGTATCGGCTGCACGCGGTTATAGTCCTGGTTTGAGGTGCCGTGCTCCTTTTTGGTGGAGCGGATGCGGCTGCAGACCAGGAGCAGAATCTCGTAGAGCGTGATGCGCTCCAGGATGTCCGTGCCGAAGGAAGGCGGCATGCTGATGCGCAGCTTCTCGAACAGGCGCGCGAGGCGCTTGCTGTCTTCCTCCGTGAGGCGGATGCAGGCACCGCTGTTTTTCAGTGCATCGGCAAAATTCGTCTGCGGCGTCGAGAGCTGGTCGAGCAACGAGGGCAGGATGTGCAGCACATAGCGTTTGAAGACAGAGCCGTCCGCGCCGTTCTCGTCGCGGTGTAAGGTATTGGCATTCAGGATGAAAAGCGTGTTCTTCTTCAGCGGATACATTTTCCGGTCCATGAAGAAGTCGCCGCCGTCGGTCAGCACGAGCATGAGCTCTATGCCCTCGTGATAGTGCAGGCGGTGCATGCGCCACTGATCATCCTGTTTATATTGAATAATGTAATCTCTGGATTCCATACGAACCTCCTCGGACGATGAGTTCGGACTTTCCGCATAAATAGGCGGATATTCCGCTCGTCTTACCAACAATATAACACAAGTTGTAAAAGACGCAAGTAGAGTGTCCTAACGGACTTTTTGGGCGAAAATGAATTTGTGCAAGAAACAGCAGAGAAGTACACCAAATAAATCAGTTTTTTGGCGGGTTTCCCCAAACTGAGACAATTTGCGCTAGCTTTTTGACAACAAAGGGGAGGAATCTTGCGCCTCTTGTGTTACAATGAGTACATATCAAAAAGGAGGTAGGGGTAGTATGTGGACAAGCACATCCATGGGTGTTCCTGAGAGCGTACTTCTGTCTGTCATGGGACTCAGCGTGGTGATGGTCACGCTGATCATTCTTGCGCTGGTCATCCTGGTGTTCGCCAAGGTCATGGGATCCAGCAATGCGGCGGCGCAGTCGGCGCCGAGACCGATTCCGGATCCGCCGGGCATCAGTGATGAGGTCTGCTCCATGATACTCGCAGTCATCTGTGAGGAACTTCATGCGTCGCCAGAAGAGATTAATGTCACGAGCATCAAAGAGTTGAAGTAAACCAAGAACAAAACAGGAGGCTACAAAGATGAAGTACGTTGTTACCATGAACGGCAAGAAGTACGAGGTCGAAGTGGAGCGCATGTCCGCATTCCACATGCTCACCCGCGAGGAGATCGCTTCCGGCGTCTCGACACCGGTACAGCCGGTTGCGGCACCGGCGCCGAAGGCAGCGGCTCCGGCAGCGGCGGCAC
>NZ_DBHIHF010000036.1:0-16984 GCF_057248925.1 Stomatobaculum sp. | reverse complement strand
CATCATTATGATGTTGAAGACTGTGATTCTTCACTGATACTGGGAGCCTAATATCGCCCCCACCCGTAAAATGGGTGGTTCGGGATGCGGGCTATAAGCCCGCGTTACTAGCCAGCGTCTAAAGGCGCTGGCTTTCTCTTTGCGCCTCTCAGGAAGCAAAAGCTTCCTGAGGGCTCCGTTCAAGCCACCTTGCTTTTATCACCTGGCTGCCCCTAAAGGGGCAATTATTGGCTCAATTACCTTCGATCCGTTCCAGGCTTCGCCCCGAACGGATCCTCGTACTCCTGCCTGTTCCCAAACTTATACTTCAGATTCGCATGCCGATCGAACATCATCAGCGAGCTTTTCCCTTTCAGGTAGCCCATGAATGACGATACACGAATCTTCGGCGATATGCTCACTAGCATGTGCACATGATCTGGCATCAAATGACCTTCTATAATCTCTACGAATCTCTACGAATCTCTACGCCCTTGTATGCGCAAAGATCATGCAGGATTTGAGCCAAATCCTTCTTGTATTGATTGTAGATTATTTTTCGTCTATACTTTGGCGTAAAGACGATATGGTACTTGCACAGCCATTTGGTATGTGCAGCACTATTTGCCTTTGGCATGAAATCACCTTTCCTTTCTCAGTAGTGGCTTGGACACCTCTATTGTACGGAAAGGTGATTTCTTTGTTAAACGATTTGTCTCCACCCGCATAGCGGGTGGGTTTTTGCTTCGCAACGGTTCACTTGCTTTGCAAGCGAACCATGCTCAGCAGGCTAAAGCCAAGAGCTTCAAAAAAAAAGCTGCCGCAATACTGCGGCAGCTTTTTCTTTTTCAGTGGCATCCACTCCACCTGAACTCGCATTTGTTTTCACGCAATCATTCTTCAATCAGAATGGTCTTCTTCTCCGGCAGATTTGCCTCTGTCTTCTTCGGAATACTGAGTTTCAGGACACCCTGCTCAAACTTCGCTTTCACATCCTCTTCTTTCACATGTGCGCCCACATAGAAGCTTCTCTGCATGGAACCCGAATAGCGTTCCTGCCGAATCAGCTTTCCATCCTGATCCTTCTTCTCTTCGTCCAGCCCCTTTGCGGCACTGACCGTGAGATAACCGTTGTTCAGCTCCACCGTGAGCTCTTCTTTCTTGAAGCCCGGCAGATCAATGTCCAGCTCATAGCTGTCCTCTTTCTCATGCACATCGGTCTTCATCAACATTCTCGCGTGGCGACCGTACAACTTCCGCTCCGTCCGGTCTGCTCCTTTCAATGCCGGGAAATCAAACCAATCATCAAACAAATTCTCGCCAAACAGACTCGGTACTAACATACTCTTACCTCCTTAATTGTCCTCGACCGTAAGGTCGAAGCTGATTCAGGGGAAGGAGGGTGAACTCTCTTTTGCTTACTCTCTGTTCCTCTTTACAGTGCCCATTATACCTCTGTTGTTAGCACCGTCAATAGTTGAGTGCTAATATTATGTGAACCTTTTGTGAACGCTTTTATACCAGACTTTCAGCCACTGCCACTGCCAGAACGCCGCAGACCAGACTCGACAGCACATAGAGCAGGGCTATGGTCTGATTCCCTTTTCCGAGCAAAGTCTCTGTCTCCAGCGCAAACGAAGAGAAGGTCGTAAAACCGCCGCAAATCCCCACCTTTAGAAACAGCGTGAAGCGCGGATTGAGACTTGCTCTTGCACTCAGCGCCGCAACCAGACCGATTACAAAGGCGCCGATTACATTGATACAAAAGGTCTTTAGCGGGAACCCGTTCTGCGGATTCAGCGGCAAAAGACCGATCAGATAACGGAGCACTGCGCCGATCGCTCCGCCCATCGCTACAACGATACCATTCAGCAAAACAGACTTCCTTTCATCACAATCAAACAACACACAATTGTCGCCCGTGCGACTGTAGCTCTTATACCGTAAAGCAGTGGGGCGGCATCCCACCGGACACCGCCCCGAACATTAGGTCGGAACATTTACAGCTGATACAGCTTTGTATACTTCTCTTCGATGTAGTCGAGGAAGTAATTCACATCAAAGTCCTCGCCCGTGACCAGCTTCATGAGTTCAGGCGCGTCATAGCGGCAGCCGTACTTGTGGATGTGCTCCTTTAACCAGCCCATGACCACATCGTACTGATTGTTCTCGAGCAGCTTGTCCACATCCAGTTCCTTCCGCATGGTGTGCACGAACTGCGCCGCAAACGCCGTGCCGAGCGCATAGGTCGGGAAGTAGCCGAAGCTGCCGCCGGACCAGTGTACGTCCTGCAGGATGCCGACTTTCGCATTCGGCACATCGACACCGAGATACTCCTTGTACTTCGCGTTCCAGGTCTTGTCGAGGCCCTCGGTCGAGATGCTGCCGTTAAAGAGCCCCTTCTCGATCTCATAGCGAATCAGGACATGCAGCGGATAGGTGAGCTCATCCGCCTCGGTGCGAATAAAGGAGGGCTTGGAAGCATTGACCGCTTTCAAGAAGTCCGCAAGGCTCACATCGCCGAGCTGCTTCGGGAACTGCGCCTTGAGCTTCGGGTAGTGATAGCGCCAGAAAGCTTCGGTGCGCGCCAGATAGTTCTCGCAGAGACGGGACTGGGACTCGTGCATGCCGGAAGAAATGCCCTCCGAGAGTATCATGCCGTCGTACTTCGGATCCACATCGTGCTCATAGTACGCGTGTCCCACCTCATGCACGGTCGAGAAAATCGCCGAGACCACGCCGTTCGGAACATACTTGGTTGTGGTGCGGCAGTCGTTCTCACAAGTCCAGGAGGTAAAGGGATGCTCGGACTCGTTCTGGTAGCCCCAGGAGGGATCAAAGTGCAGGTAGCTAAGAAGCTCATTCATAAACTTCTTCTGCTCTTCGACCGGGTACTCGAGGTGCAGGAAGTCCTCGCGGATCTGCTTTGCCTGTGTCACCTTGCGGATTAACGGGACCAGACGCTCTTTCAACGCCGCAAAGAAGGCATCGTACTTTTCTTCCGTCATGCCGGGCTCAAAGTCATCCAGCATCTGATTGTAGACCGAGAGCTTGCTGTCGCGGTAGCCGTAGAGCTTCTTCTGACTCTCGATCACCTGCTTTAAATAGGGTTCAAAAATCGAATAGTCCGCCTTGGACTTTGCGAGAATCCAGGCATCAAAAGACTCGTTGCAGAGCTTCCGGTATGCCACATACTCTTCCTTCGGAATGCACATGGTGTCCATGACGCCCTTATAGTAGAGCTGCACGGCGCGCTTTGTCTCGGCATCTACCTCCGGGTCGTCCTTTAACTCCTTTAAGAGCGCAATAATCTCCGGGTCGGTCTCAAGGCTAAAGAGCTCGCCCGCGAGATACGAGGACCTCTCATCGCGGTAAGCCGCACCTGCGCTCGGCGCAACCGTCTGCTTGTCAATATCGATGATATTGAGCGCCATGCTGTAGGCAGAGCATTTGAAAATCCAATCGCGGTACTGTTTCAATTTTTCCTGTGTCGTCATAGATGCTCCTTTCGAGATAAATGTGAATTGTGTCGATGAAAATCCGAACCTTGGGTTCGAACTTGAAGCCTTAACCTTTCCCCGCCTTCGCGAGCAGCAAACTCTCTATCATGACGCCGAGTAAGGACTGCGCCGTCACGCTAAAATCAGACGCCGTGATTCTCTCGTTAAAATAGGCAACGCCGCGGTCATGGTCGAGGAAGCCGTTCCGAACCAGGTACTGTTCCGCCTCATCCAGCGTAAAGGCTGCCTCTCGTAAGTCCGCATCGGAAAAGCCGTTTGCGTAATGCACGCTCTTCATGATGCGCTTTAACTTGGTGGACGGGTAGCGCTCTCCCAGTGCAAGCCTAAGGCGGGATACCAATGCCGAGAAGTTCTGCGTCTCCGGCACAGGCGCATGAAACACGGTCTCGGGGAGGATGTGCTCCTCACAGAGGTGCCGCAACAGTCGAAGTGCCTGCATACGCAAGAGATCCGGCTCTCCCATCTTTGACTCGATATTCCGAATGAGGGAGATGTCCGCGGGGAGCCAAGGCACTGTATACAACTCGGCTTTCGTGAGCCATCGGCCGTCCTCGGCTTCCAGTAGCTTCGGCGCTCCGCCCAAAAGCTCGCACCAGAAACAATCCATGGAGAGATGAAACGCCGGGTAATCGTACTCGACGGTCTCAATTAAATCACCGATTCGGATATTCACATCGAGTTCTTCCCGAAGCTCACGTAGAAGCGCCTGCTCCGCACTCTCTCCGGACTCCACCTTTCCGCCCGGAAATTCCCACTGTCCCTTGAATTCCCCGTATCCTCTGGCTGTCGCAAATATGCTCTGTTTTTCCCGCAGCGAATCACAGATGACAGCTGCGACTACTTTGACTGTTTTCATAGCTTCAGTCTATCATGTTCTGCGCCAATAGCAAGACAGGGAGCAGGCTCATCCGACATCATGCGCTATAATACGAGCGGACGGTAGCCTCATGATTTGTTTGAAATTCGGCATTTTTAGCATTTGCCGTAATACAAGCAAATTTTTGTAATACCCCCCAGTGGTTGCCAAGAGAAAACCGAAAAAAATCGCTTCCTTGATGATTTACCAACGAGATTATTCTTGCGTCCGTAGCAGAAGAGCCCTGCAAGTTGTCATCTACAGCTTGCAGAGCTCTTCTTCTCACAGCAGCTTTTCCGTCCACTCCTCTTCTTTGAACCCCGTCAGTGCGAAGTTCTCTCCCACCAGCAGCGGCCGCTTCACCAGTATGCCGTCGGTTGCGAGCAGCGCAAACTGTTCGTCCTCGCTCATCTCTTTCAGCTTCTTGGAAAGACCCATTTCCCGGTAAGGAATGCCGCTGGTATTCCAGAAACGCTTTAGCGGCAGACCGCTCATGGCATAGTATTTGCGGAGCTCCTCTTCACTCGGGTGATTTTCTTTGATGTCAATCAACTCATACCGGATGCCCTTATCATCCAACCATTTGAGGGCCTTCTTACAGGTGCTGCAGCGGCTGTAGCAATATACGTTTAACAATGTTTTCTCCTCCATTCAAAACAATCAAGGTGGTGCGTCAGGGGGCAAGTCCATGACTCAACGCAAGCTTACAGGGAAATCGAGTGAAATTCTACCGTTGCTTTCGCAGACCGCGATAAATGTTCCGCCCGTATCGACGATCCCCCGGCTGCTCGGAGACAAGCTCTCATCTGACATCAAGCTTGACGCTGCAAAAACATAGACGGCGGCTTTCCATGAAAAACCGCCGTCTAAGAGCTCTCTATAAAGCTACGTTATGCTGCTTGCTAGACCTGGTGTTTCCGGAAGAGCATCCGAGCGAAAGCAAGGGATAAGACTGTTATGATCGCGTAGGCAATCACAATCATACAAAAGATATCGACTATAAAATGTCCCAAGCGATATGAGATAAAATAACTATACCTTGACAGTCCTGATGTAGCCATGGCAGGCAGCCAGGCATTTGTTTTGCTCAGCGAGAAAAACATCGGAATAAAAATAATCAAGACATCAAGAATGAGCACCGCAAAAGCTGATTTCATTTTTGCCGAGAATAAAAGGGTTATTGCGATCAGCCCGACTAAAACAATATAGGCAATCAGAATGATAAGCAAATCCGCCTGCGCAAAAGTCAAATTGTACGGGCTGCTGATATAGGCAATCTGCACAGGGAGCTCTCCCCCCTCTGCTCCGAAGGTCAGCAGCGGTAGAAGCAAGGCAATTACGGCGTTTACGGCAAATACAATGGTTCCGAACAGAAATGCAACAAAAATTTTTGCGCTGATAATCTTGTTCTTTCCATACCGCGTAGAGAGAATCACCGCATCCGCTCCTGATTGGTATTCACCCGCAAAAATCGGAGCAAGCACGATGCAGATGCCTACTATGCAGATAATCAGCATGTCGGCTGTTTCACCAAAGCTTGCCCAACCAAGTGCATAGCCGTACGCAAAAGGAACGGCAAGCGATAAACTCTTTTCTCTCCAATAAGTCTTTTCATCATCGCTTAAATCCTCATTGTTTTTAATCCGTTCAGCTATTGTCTCCTGTCTTGTTTCATAGAACTCGGCTCCGTTTTCAAGATTCACGGATAAGATATTCGCCGCACCGTATTCATTGTTGCTGTAGGCATTTCCGATCATATTCAGATAGGATTGCCTTGGCGCAAAATAACGATAGTATACTTCATCGGTGAACGATGTTTCTCCGCCGCGCTGGGTCATTAGATTCGCAGCATCGGAATACTTATCCTTGTATTCTCTCATAGCATCCGTGATGCGCTCTTCTGTTAAGCTTCCGTTTAAAATCTCATCGTATATCGTCTTTCGATAAGAAACAGCTTCACCGTGTGTCAGCATGGTACCGTTTGCATCCCATATCTGATATTGCAAAAACGGCAGGCTGAAAATAATCGACGTCGCAAATACACAGAAAAAAGTCACCGCTATCGTAAGTCTTTTTCTGCAGAGTTTAATCCACTCCAGTTTTATCAGTTCAAGCATTCCTTAATACCTCTCTTTCTTCTCCTGAAAGTGGTATAAGTACAAATCTTCCAATGTCGGCTCGACCGCTATTGCATCAGATTGTGGTCTCTCATCCGCTACAACCCGAATCGCAGCAAGTTCAGAGGCCGTGTGGTGCAGATTAACAATGGTGTATCTCTCATTCAGATTGCTTAAGCTCTCTTTTGTAACGGTACAGGTCCAAACTTTTCCGTCTATCTCATGCGCTAATTCCTGTGTCGAACCGGAGAGAAGAAAACTCCCCTGTTTCATCAGAAGGATATGATCGGCAATATACTCCACATCCGAAACAATGTGTGTTGATAAAATTACGATTTTATCCTTTGCAAAATCGGCAATCAGATTCCGAAAGCGAGCCCGCTCTTTTGGGTCAAGCCCTGCCGTTGGTTCATCGAGGATCAATATTTTGGGATTCCCCAAAATGGCCTGTGCAATCCCCAGACGTTGTTTCATTCCACCGGAAAAGGTCTTGATTTTCTGATCGGAAACACTCGTTAGAGAAACCAATTCAAGGAGTTGTTTTGTCTGATTTTTTGCCGCGGGTTTTGGAATCCCTTTCAGAGCGGCAATATAATGCATGAATTCTTTTGCGGTGTAATCGGGATAATAGCCGAAATTCTGGGGCAAATAGCCCAGCAACATGCGATAGTGTTCTCCCATGACGCTGATTCGGTTTCCGTTTACTGTTATCTCCCCGGAGCTCGGGGTCAGAACATCACAAATCATTCGCATCAAGGTTGTTTTCCCTGCTCCGTTTGCTCCGAGCAGTCCATACGTACCGGGGCGAAAAACCGCACTGACGTGATTGACAGCAATTTTTTCCCTATATTTCTTTGTTAAATCCTTCAACTCCAATTCCATACGAACCCTCCTCTCAAGCCGTCTGACGGAAGCAGAAGTCCCGCGTACATTTTTTAAGCAGCAAATAGCACGTAAGCACAGTTAATAGCAATGCGATCACAAAAGCCATATACCAAACCAGCATCAGGGTTGCATCATAGATTTGGGTTTCCCAGTTTGAAAGATAAAAAAATACAATCATAACCAGTCCACACCATCCGGCACAGCAATATACATTGGATCTGATTGGAAAATAATTCAGTATGAACAGACAACCAAACGCCGTGAAAAGAAAGGGAACAAACAAAAACATGAAAATATGTGGCATTTCCAATCCAAATCTGTGGGCGGTCAGAAAGCCAAGCAAAGTCACGGACAGCAAATCAAAAAGTCCTATCATTGTAATTCTAGAAATTACAGCTTGACGCAAGGTGAAACGAGTGGATAACTCAACCTCTGCAGTTTCATAGAGAAAAGCTCGGGATAGCTCTTGCGTCCAAGTCAAGAAAATCAGCGGTGTAAGCGTAGACATCACGCCGATTGCGCTTGCGGCTTCCCGCTTTCCTGTGAGCAGAGAGGCACAGATAAGCAAAATCACAAACTGAATCAGCCAAACCCGCTTTCTGATAAACAAAAACTGCGACAGGAAGAAATCAAAGAAAGAAGCACTCTCTTCCGTGTATTCGATTTTGCGCATAATAGCTCGTGCCTGCCGTATTGTCTGTTCAATCTTCTGTTCGTCCGGGGATGGAGAAATCTCGGAATAGTATTCTCTGATGCTCGATTCAAGCTCGTTTTTCAAAACCCGGAACCTCCTTTCCTAATATCTTGCCGCAAATTTTTCATTGCTGTTCTCAAACGATACATCACTGCAAATCGGCTGATTCCCAAGGTCTTCGCGATTTCATTGACCTGCAGTTCCAGGTAGTATCGCAGCAGCAAAATCTCCTGCTGGTCCTTCGGCAGCTGATTCATGTATTTGTGTAAGGTAAGCCTGTTCGCAATCTCAACTTCTTTGTCTGCCTCAACAAAGGAAATATTCTCCAGTGTTTCATCTGACAAGGGCAGCGGCTTCATCCGCTTATTCCAGTTGATACATAGATTCCGGGCAATCGTATAGAGCAGTGCTTTCGGCTTACCTCGATCAGAGTAATGAGACAGACTGTTGATAAAACACAAAAAAGTTTCTTGTGTCAAATCTTCCGCATCGGATCGCTGCTTTGTCCGCCAAAAGCAATACCTGAATATATCCGCATAATTTTCCCGAATTATTTCTTCAATGTCGTCAGCAGACAGTTCCGACAACTTCTCTTCATCTGCCACTTTTTCACCTCCTTATACTACTTAACAAATAAGCGCGGGGAAATGTGCAAACGATATCATTCTTGCATCCGTAGCAAAAGAGCCCTGCAAGCCGTAACCCACAGCTTGCAGAGCTCTTCTGCACACATAGCTCCTGTTAGGAACTTCTCACAGCAACTTTTCCGCCCACTCCTCTTCTTTGAACCCCGTCAGCGCGAAGTTCTCTTCCACCAGCAGCGGCCGCTTCACCAGCATGCCGTCCGTTGCAAGCAGCGCAAACTGCTCGTCCTCGCTCATTTCTTTCAGTTTCTTGGAAAGACCCATTTCCCGGTAAGGGATACCGCTGGTATTCCAGAAGCGCTTTAGCGGCAGACCGCTCATCGCATGGTACTTGCGGAGCTCCTCTTCGCTCGGGTGATTTTCTTTGATGTCAATCAACTCATACTTAATGCCCTTATCATCCAGCCACTTCAAGGCTTTCTTACAAGTGCTGCAACGGCTGTAGCAATATACCTTCAACATTCTTATCTTCTCCGACTTAACCATTGTTTTTCCTCACCGTCACTGTTCCGATCATACTTCTGTCTCTCCCGCCATTTTCATGTATCGCTCCAGTTGAGCAAGCATTTTGTCCAAGCTAAAGTAGCCCGCTTCTCTTGCTACTTCCGTACCATCAATCACGGCTATGACTGTCGGAACCGATAAAATCCCTTTCTGAGCCGCCTCCTCCTGATGATCTTCAATCGGGAAATAGCTATAATTCACCGTAGGATGCACCCGCTGCCATTTCTCGAGCTTGCGTCTGATTGCCACGCAAGGCGCACAGGTCTCCGAGCCGTATTGCTTCACTTCAATTCTCATACTATGCCTCCTTGTAGATATCGCATTCTTTTTCTCTGCAGCTGCCGATAGCCTTCCGGCATACCCCAATTCTTTTCGCAATACTCCCGCAGCACTCCCTAATTCACCTCATACCGCAACGGGATACTGTAAAGGTCAAACTGCTCTCATGTAAGATTGGGCGATGTGCCTTTCGGTGGCTTCATTCCTTAAAATACCTTGACGCTCAAGAAAACTATTTGACACTCAAGAACACTGAATGAAGCGATATTTCCCTTTCCCCTGACCGCTAACCGCTTCAACAATGCCGCTCTTTCGCAGTTTCATCAGAAGCTCAGACGCTCCGGAAGTTTTTAAATCAAGCACCTTCATAACTTCTGTCCGTCCGAAAATCTCTCCCTCCGGGAATGCTTCCCGGAGTTTCCGTATGTGCCCGGCTGTTTTTGGCAAAAAACCGGATATAATAGTCGATTTCGCCGCTCCAATGTCCGGTTTTATCTTGTCAATGCCCGGTTTTTTCGTTTCAATATCCGGTTTTTTCGTCCCAATGTCCGGTTTTTTCGTCCCAATGTCCGGTTTCATTGCCTCGTCGTTTGACCAACTGATATGCAAGGTCCGGTTCCGAAGCGGATGATGCTCATTCAACAAAAGGTTGCGCAAAAAGAGTTCCAAAAACGCTGTCGTCTCATGAATTCCTTTTTTTAGGTCGTTATAATTTGCCCGGACAAGCGCATTCCGAAAATACCACGCATTTTCGGCAAAAACGTCATTCGTAGTCTCAAACCCTAAGCTCCTCAGATATTTGATAAAGAATACCGCCGTTACCCTGGTGTTTCCCTCTCCGAATATATGAATTTGCCAGAGCCTCGAAAGAAATACCGCGAGATGGTGAATCATCTCATCCAGCGACAGCCCCTTGTACGAAAAGTTTCTTTCTTCGGAAAAATCATAGTCCAAGGTTGCTCTCAGTTCCGTTGCGCTGCCGTAAAGAACGCTTGCTCCGTCAAGAACCCACTCCTGTTTGGTAATGTTATAGTCCCTGAGGCGTCCCGCATGCGAATAAATTCCCGCAAATAATTTTCGGTGGATTGAAATGTATTCCTGCGGTGTAAAACTGAACGCTTTTTCCGAAAGAAGCTCCGCAATTCTGATAGAAACCTTATCCGCCTCCTCCGTGCGATCTTCAAAATCACTCGATGGATGCGCTTCATAATAGCTCTGTAACAGGGCATTGGCCTCTTGAAAGGTTATCTCGCCTTCAATATTGCGGACAGCCGTATGCAACAAATAGTCGGAGGTTTTTAGTCCGTCTACTGCCTGTAGACCGATTCCGGTTCGCCATGCATAGCCCTTTTTGCGTTTGTCCGGCTCGGAATCCCGCATATATTCTTGAAACGGATCCTGGTTCACAGCCCTTCACCTCCCTCACAAAAACCAAATGAGTACCTATTCCTCGATTCGATAAATCCGATTCCCGCGATTCCAAAGATACAGAATTGCGGATACCGGTGCTTTTTCCGCTTCCCAGAGCCACCCGCTATAAGTGGTCGTATTGCCGAAATAGCCCTCGCTCATGATTTCAAATTCCGCATTCCCATATACATCCATAAACTCCCGCAGAGAGAGGGCTCTCCCGGTAAAGCGCCCTCTCCCAGCGTTTTATTGAATATCAGCGCGCGGCACAAGTCCAAGTCACAAGCTTCAAAACGAAATTCACCCGGGCAATCTACCTCTTCGCCTTCGACACATCGAAATATACGGTCGAGCTTAAACGTCAGAATTTTATTATGGAACTTGATTGCCTTTACCCGGCTGCTCTGAAGGCTGAAATCGGTATTCCAAGCTCTATCTTGTATAAAGTCCATTCTCTTCCTCTGTTATCGCCCTCTGTGCTTCTCTTTTCGCTTCTGCTGTTTTAACAGAAACAGGCGCTCCGCTTTTGCCTGCTTTTCCTCTCTGTTCTTTTTTCTGCCTTCCAGGCGCTTCGCTTCATGCTGCAGTTTTAGCGCCTGCTGTGACTTTGTCCCGATTCCGACCTGTTGCATTTGCCTCTTCGCGTCACGCTGTGCTGTCTTCGGGTTCTTCTTTGCTTCCCTTCGTTCCGTCGGCACAGACTGACTGAAACGCAGCTCATAAAAATGTCTTTGTACGAAACCGGCGATTTCATAGTCCTTGGGTTCTGCCCCGAAGGTGATTTTTGCTGCCGACAAATGTCCACCCGCAATCCGCTCAAATACGCCAACCCAAAACGGATTTTCAAAATAAACCGTCAGTTTGACAACTACTTTGTCCATGATAATCCCTCCTAAGATTCAATCCACGAACAAAGAACGGACAACCCGGAGGGCAGGTTACTTACCACGGCTACGCCGTGACGGCCGGGCTACCTACCGGCTCTGGCATACATTGCTGTACGCGTTGCGTTTTTATCTTTGTTTTTTTCACCTTCGCGAAGCAAAAGGTATAATTCCCATATATCTCAAACAGGTAAGAGCAGAGTACGGTTCAACCGTATGAAACAGCCGGTCATCTTCGATACCACCGCAGACTGCATCGTAATCAGAACTATCCTTCCCACTTCTGCAAGCAAGTATGAATTCAAGCCACTCTTCCGAATATGTGCCAAATTGTAGCACTTTGAGCCGCTGATATAAATACTCAAACTTCCCGCACCATTTTACTGCTTGCTCACGAATCGACGTCAGGTAAAATCCTTTTCCAAAGTCTAAATTCGGTCGCGAGTGCAGTAAATCCGGGCTTTCGATTGCAAAGTAAGATGACTTCCAGAATATCATTCACAATATATTCTTTACTTTGTGTGTGTAGCATCTCATATTCCGACACCATACTTCTACACCCCTTCTCCGGCGGTGCCACCTTCTCCGCAATGTATGTATGTAACTCTCTATAACAGCTGCTGATTCTAAATAATAATGCTAAAACAATGGCAAAGAGAAATCTCGCCGGAGATGACGGTTCTAAACCTGAGCGCGGGATAGCAAGCAAAGCACTCCGTTTGCCAATATTAATAGGTGTAGCACAATATGATAGAAATCCGGTATCAAGCGTTTATCACTCATGGGAATGAGTCTTACTGTTCCTTGGAAGCATTCATTGTAGCCTTTCAGTTTTTGCGCGGAAGCTCCAAAGACGGTGTAGTACCAATGGCAAAAAAACTGGATTACAAACCACAACGCGAGGATCGCGAACAAAATCCATTTGCCGATGGGTTGAAAAAAGTGATAGCCAATCAACCCCATGCTGTACAGGCAAAGCATGGCAAACTCTGCACTCTTGATCCCCATTCCTTCCACAAGAATTCGTTTCCCGAAGCGCCATGTAATCGTACATCCCAGAAACCATATCCAAAGCAACAATTGCACGAATGTCGTTACTGTCATTCTCATTGATATAGCTCCTTTTGCAGCCATTCTATTTCTCCTGTCAAAACAACAGGAATCTCCAAAAACACATTACCGTTTTCAGAAATCAATGCCTTGCTCTCTCGAGCATCGTCACCGTCTCCACAGGGCTCGATACGTCCGCTTTTATGTCAGCGACCTCCGGCATTCGTGGGAACAAGTCCAACTGAATACATCAGAACATATCCATAATTTTCCCGTTTACTTCAAGTCTGCTTGCTCGCGGGAACGCATCTACCGTTTTCTGAAACCCGCATGAAATGGAACTTTTCGAGAATCTTCCTTGTGCTTTCCCGAATAATCTCATGGATCTCGTCAGCATCAATCACGCTCATCATAGTATTGTGATCGTCTACAAATCTTCGTGCGCCACGAGTCACATGCCCTGTAGTCACCAAAATTGATTTGTTGATTCTGTCAGAGAATTGAACTCTACCCCATCTTTTACATTCAATGTAAAAGACTATCGGTTTGCCCATTGCATACTTCATAGCAATTATATCACTCCTCCTGTCTCTTGTCGGCTGTTTTAATTTTGTTTCAAAGCCTTCATCCTGAAACAGGCGCCCAATAACCTCTTCAAATTCACGAGAAAAACTATTGTAAATTAGCTCTCGGTCTTAAGCTATATCCATAATGTGTTGTTTCATACGAGAATACTTCGGATAGGCGTTATCCGAATCAAAGATCACTGTTTTCGAAGACCTTTTCACTGTGGACTTCAAATCCGAAATCACAATCGACATCTAGGCATAAAACAAGGCCCCCTTACTACCGCTGATGGCAGTAAAGGAGCCTTCTTAATCTTTTTAAAGCACACAATTATTCTATCCCGGTTAATACTTCGCGAATATCCCCATTGATACAGACGCTTCTTTTCTCAAGCTCACCCGGACAGAACGCCTCTCCGTAATTGATGCAGGCATAAACCGCTTTCTCGTTGGCAAGCGTCATCTGCCAGAACGGATATTTTATAATGACAGGTGTGTTAGCCCCCACGCCAAGCTCCAGATACAATACATGTAGGTTTTCGTGTCTGCGAAGGAAATCGGAATAGGCTGCCGACGCCTTATGCCAGCCCTCATCTTCCACGAAAGAATCATCCGCACGGAGGTTCATCACAACATCAGAACCATCATCCGGGCACTTTGGAATCAGCTCAGTCGGAATTCGCATAGCGATACCGCCGTCCTCCGGCACTTGGAACACGCCGCTTTCATCCCTTAAAAACCCCTGCGCTTCCATCGCTTTCGTGACCCATTCTTCATTGTCATAGGTTTTCTGTATATGTGGATTGATGCTCTGGAAAAGTCCATAGTCTCCTTGGGTGTAAAACAGACGCTTTTTATCAAAGCCTGCTCTCTGAAACCGGTGATCAACGTTCGTTGTAACAACAAAATAATCCTTATCTTTCACAAGTGAGAGCAGTTCCTGATAGACAGGCTTCGGCGCATCAATATATCGGTTGAAATAGATATGCCTTGCCCACCACGCCCAGCGTGTTTCTTCATCGGGGAACGGATAGAAACCGCCGGAATACATATCCCGAATGCCGTACTTCCTTGCAAAGTCAAAGAAGTACCTTTCAAAGCGCTCTCCGCTATAGGTCAGTCCGGCGGAAGTGGAAAGTCCGGCACCCGCTCCGATCACTATAGCATCTGCCGCTTCGATTTCTTTCTTTAATTCGGAGATTCGTTCCTCCCTAGAGCCTGTTCCGAATGACATATTTCCGCTGAAATATCTCACTGTGCCAAGTCCCTTCCAGATGCTATCCTGATATCCGTTCGGCAGTTCATTGTATAAGTTCTTCATAGTATTTTTTGTCCTCATCCTTAAAAACATTGAAGATCACCCTATCCATCACGCCTGGATTATCCGCCATCCATTTTTCCACCGTATTGACTGCGATTTCCGCAGCTCGTTTATTCGGGAAATGAAATACGCCTGTGGAAATACAGCAGAACGCCACACTTTTCAGTCCGTTCTCCCTGCACATATCGAGCGTATTTTGATAGCAGTCGGCTAGGTCTTTTTCCAAGTCCGGCGTCAGCTGATTCTGCACGATCGGTCCCACAATGTGAATGACTTTTTTCGCCGGAAGGTTATAGGCATCTGTCAGCATGGGAACGGCGGTCGGCTGTTCATAATTTTTGCCGTATCTAATCCGCAGTTGATTCATCTGCCGATTGCACTCGGCTCTAAGCTGAACTCCGGCAAAGCTGTGAATGCAGTTATCAATGCAGCTGTGCATAGGAACAAAGCATCCAAGCATCTGAGAGTTGGCCGCATTGACTATGGCGTCTACCGCAAGCCTTGTGATGTCACCCTGCCAGACGGAAAGCTCATCCCTGATAACCGAGATGTCGGAAAGATGTACTATGCCTTTTTCTTCGGCTCTGCTTCTGAGGTATTCATCTTGAACCGCAAGCACATCTCTCGACAGCAGCCTCGGCATACGGATGTTCATCAGCGAACGCAGAATTCTCTGCTTTTCCTCCGTATCTCCCGGCAGCTGTAACTCTTTATATTCAGCGGAATCAGCCTTGAACGCCTCCAAAAGATAGTCAAGCCGCTGCTCCTGCGTTATTTTCTCACTCATACGATTACCTTCTTTCTACCGCACTGATCGGACAGGCAGTCAGGCAATTCCCGCAATGCAGGCAATGTTCCTGTTCGATCACATAAGGAAGGCCGTCGGTAAGAATGCCATTCTGCGGACAGACCGCCGCACAACTTCCGCATCCGATACAGGCATCGGCAATGAAAAATCCTTCCTGCTTCTTTTCCGCTCCGCCGAAGGTAAAGCTGTCCCGCTCTATGGGCTTTTTTGACAGGTCAAACCACTCGCCGCTGCCTTCGTAAATCTGAAAAACCGTCAGTGCTTTCATTGACTCTTCCGTAGGGTATATTTCATGCATATATGGATTCTTGCCGAACAGTTCCGGAATCTTAGCATATCCAAGCTCCCTGACCTTACCGCGAACCGACACGGCAACGCTTGACATGGTATCTTCGCCTTTCATCGCTGTGAAGGCTATGAAAGGCCGCTTCATGAGCCTGCCATAGAATCCTTTTCCCTTTGCGGTCAAAAAGTACAGACTGTCCCCGTCTGTATCCATCATATCAATGGCTGCAGTGACGGGGAGTCCCTCATCGTCCACTGTTGCGACAACAGCCGTGTGTATTTCCTTAACCACATAGCTCAGATAATCTTTTGCCTTCATAATCAGCATCTCCCTTGAAACAGGCTTCTTTTTCAAGAATTTCCTGCATTCCCGTTCGCAGATCCTCTATCGTGTATTTCTTCATTTGACGAGAGCCATTGCCGTTTCCATGTTTGTCATGGGAGTATCCTCCTTTGAATTCCGGGATTGATGTTTTGATGTAATTGACTTGTTTTCATCTTGTGGGCTTACTATAGCGCGCCGTAGATATAATGTCAATGATTACATCTAAAATTTTCAAAAAAAATTCCCGGCTGCAAATTGCACATCCGGAAATCTGTCTTTTATATGACATTCAAGCCGCTAACGCAACCCTCTGACATCGAAACGGCCTACTCAACCCGCCAAACATTAGCTTTGCTATGTTCCCACCTGGAAATTTTTGCGGCCATTTCGCTCATTGCCGCTGACTGCCTAATACCTTTGACATCAAGACTACCGTCGCAACATGGCACGATTGCTTCATCTTGATGTCGAGTGTGTAGCCAGATTTGCGTTCGTTCGCGGGAATTGGTCAAAGCGTGTTTTGGTCTGAAAACATACCGATTTTTGCCCTTGTACGTTCGCGGAAACAGGTCAAAGACCTTGCTTCTACCTATAATATACAAATATACAAAACCACAGATTTGCCGACCGTTTCAAGACCTCGCTCAAACGGAACAAGTCGAAAACCCCATCGTCTCAACCTTAATTCTTCCCGTGACAGAATTTGTACTTTTTTCCACTTCCGCATGGACATGAATCATTACGTCCTATCTTCTTTGGCCAGTTTGCTCTTTCCTGAACCATAAGTGGAATTTTGCCATTATACATAAGAGAAAGTTCTCTTAGTCGATACAGGTATTCTGAAACACCCAATAAG
>NZ_DBHIHF010000035.1:0-17215 GCF_057248925.1 Stomatobaculum sp. | reverse complement strand
GACATCCGCCCCGGCAGCGACATCCGCCGCAACCGGCACCGGCGGCGCAGAGACTTCCGCCCCCGCCTCGACCGAGACCGCGGCGCAGACCTCGGACGGCCAGCCGCAAATCGGCGGCCAGGCGACGAGCCTCGACGAAACCCAGAACGCAGCGCAGTCGCAGAACCCGAGTCCTGCTTCCGATGCGACCAATCCGGACGCGAAGTTCCCGTCCAGCACCGCGCAGTACACCGCTGCCTACACGGCGACCGAGAAGTCGGTGAACGACGACTACAGTCTGCCGGGCAGCGCGGATTTCGCGGGCAATCCGGGGCGCGATGACCTCTCCTCGATTTTCGAGAACGCGGGTTTCGAGGCGCTCGGCACCGGCAACACCCCGGCGGACCCGGTTTTAAACCAGGTGCAGATTGCGACCTACCAGATGCGCGATGCGGCCGGTAATGTAATCGGCGACACTGCGACCAATAACCCGGGCAAGGGTCTCTTCTCCGCAAACGGCTTCTCGAAGTTCTACATGATTCACTCCGGGATTGCGCGCATGTACTACCGCGTCTACACCGACCAGCACGGCTGGAGCCCGTGGGCGGCTTCGAAGGAAATCACGCCCTACAATGAGGACGGCGCAAAGGTACAGGCCATCCAGATTCGCGTGAAGGGCATGGCACACCGCTACAACGATGTCTACTACAAGGTCATGCTGAACGACGGCACTGTCCTTGACTGGGCAAAGAACGGCCAGACGACCGGCACCATGGGCTCCGACCGCTACATTGTCGGTATCCGCGTGGGCTTCTGGCACAACACCGAGCACTTCCCCTACGCTTCCAAGAACCTGATGGTCGGCAAGTATGAGGGCGCTTACCGCGACGGCACAGGCGTGCACTACTCCTCCCACAGCGGCAGCCCCTACACGGGTTGGGGCTTCCTCGACAATGTTCAGCACTACTTCATTGACGGCGAGCCGGCGCGCGGCTGGCACTATGTCGACGGCTACAAGTACTACTTCAACAACGACGGCTCCGTTGTGACCGACATGGAGACCATCATGGGACCGCAGGCTTCCTACCAGATCAACTACAACCAGGGAACCCGCACCATGTACATCATGGCGAAGGACGGCGACAACGGCTACATCATCCCGTACAAGACCTTCAACTCGACGAGCGGCCCGGATACGCCGATGGGCAACTATAAGATTTACGCGAAGTACGATGTCAAGTACATGCACGACGATGTCCCGGCGGCCATCTACTGCAAGTACTTAAACCGCTTCTACAACGGCTTCATCATCCACTCGATTCTCTACTACAGCGCGAAGCTTGAGCTGGATGCGATTACCTTCAACTACATCGACGACGCGGCATCCGGCGGTTGCCTCCGCCTGCTGACCGGTTACTCCTACTGGGTCTATAAGAACTGCGGCAACGGCACCGTGGTCCACATCTACAACGATCCGTGGAACAAGGGACCGGTTGAGAAGGATGCAATCGAGGTTCCGATTCCGCGCGATCAGAAGTGGGATCCGACCGACCCGAGCTCCGGCGAGGCAGCGGCGGCACTCCAGGCAGCGGCACAGCTTGAGCAGCAGAAGGCAGCTGCGGTTGCGGCAGGCCAGGTGAAGCTCACCGCAGAGGAGCAGCAGCTCGCGGACGAACTGAAGAAGAACTAAAGAGCGTTTTCAAAGCGCTTACGACAACAGAAAACGCGGCGCGGGAATATTTCCCGCGCCGCGTTTTTTGTTCCGCCGTTCGCCCCGGTACTGCCTGCGCTTTCTCTTCGGGCCGGCGCCGCTCTTGCCTTATCCTTTCGAGGGCACTCCCCGTTTCCCGGCTGTTCCTGTATGGCAAGAATACAGCTCACTTCATTGTTTCGAGGATGGCATGAATTTCCGGCTTACTGCGCTTTAACGAGATGAGTTTGTGTTCCGCATCGAGATAGCAGTGTTCGCTCTCTCCGGTGCAGCGGAGCTCTCCGCTTGTTTTCTCCGTCACCCGGTAGCAAAGCCGCATGCGCGCACCGTTGTAGTCCGCAATTTCAACCGCAATCCGGAGTGTCTCCGGAAAACGGGACATCTTGTGATATTTGGCCGAGACCGAAACGACGGGGCTAATCACACCCGCCGCCTCCATCTCCTCATAGCCGAGCCCTGCCTCTTCCATCGCCGCGGTCCTCGCCTCCTCAAACCAGCGGATGTAGTTCGAGTGGTGCGCAATCTGCATCTGATCCGTCTCGTAGTACTGAATCTTGTGATCCCAAACGTAAGTCTTTCCCATCATTCCTCCGGCGCAGGCGGGAAACACATGTTCTTTTGCCCGCGCTTCTGCTATACTAGCACACAGTAAGGCGCTTTGGTCTTTCAATTTTCGAAAGGAGGTCTCGCTTGTCCCGCATCGTTTTTCATATTGACGTGAACTCGGCGTTTCTGTCGTGGAGCGCGCTCGAACGGCTCGAACAGAATCCGGACAGCGTTGACCTCAGAACCATCCCCTCTGCCGTCGCGGGCGATGTCACCTCGCGTCACGGTGTCGTGACGGCCGCCTCGATTCCCGCCAAGCGTTGCGGCGTGCACAGCGGTCAGCCCGTGAGTTGCGCCCGCAGTGTCTGTCCGGGGCTTGTGCTGGTCTCCGCAAACTTCGCCTATTATCGGCGCCGCTCCGCAGCTTTCCTTGAGATTCTGCGACGCCACAGTTCTGCGGTCGAACAGTTCTCGATTGATGAAGCCTTTCTCGATATGAGCGAGCGCTTCTCAGACCGCAGGCAAAACGAAGCCGCGATTCGCGCGTGTGCCGCGGCCATTCAGACGGAAATTCGGGAGGCCCTCGGCTTCACGGTCAATGTCGGCATCAGCGAAAATAAGCTCCTCGCCAAAATGGCGAGCGACTTTGAAAAGCCGGATAAAATCCACACACTCTGGCCCGAGGAACTGCCGGAAAAACTTTACCCGCTGCCGATTCGCTCGCTCTTCGGCGTCGGCGGGAGGAGTGCCGAAAAACTGCTCCGCTTCGGCATTCACACGATAGGCGAGGCCGCCGCGACGCCCTGCGATGTCCTGCAGCGCATTTTGGGGCCGAGCGCCGGAGAGGCTGTCTACTACAGCGCGCAGGGGCTTAGCCGCTCCGAAGTGCGGCGCGAGCGCCCCCGGGCAAAGAGCCACTCCGTCGAGCAGACCACCGCCGTTGACATTGACCGCGCAAACATGCGGCGCGAACTTCCGCCGCTCCTCCGGGAACTTGCGGAAGAACTCTCCTCGCGCCTGAAAAAAGCAAATGTTCGCGCCGAGACACTCGCGATTATCGCAAAGACAACCTCCTTTCAGCGACACACAAGGCAGCAGCGCCTTGACTTTCCGAGCAATGAAGCCGCAGACCTGGAGCGCTGCGCTTCGCAGCTCTTTCTCGCCCTGCTCGAGGGCGAAGACGGCCTGTTCTCGAAGCGGGAGGCCCTGCGCCTCGTCGGCATCGGTGCCGCCCGCCTCGAAGACCCGCAGTATCAACAGCTATCCCTCTTCTCCTTGCCCGCCGCGAAGGAACGCAGCGAAAGCGCGACTGAAGAGACGAAAACAGCGAGATCGGAAATACCTCTCACAAACAAGCAAGGGTCTGAACTCCGCAACACCGACACGCAGGAGGCAGTAAAACAGAACGCCGCCTCACAGAAGCCGGAAACACCCGGCATAGACACACAGAGGGCGGCAACACCCGGAAATGACGTACAGAAAACCGAATTGCAAGGCAAAGACACACAGGCGTCGAAACGACTCCGTGCCTCTTCGCAGGGAACAGACAAGCGCAATAGGCTCCGTGAAATGCAAGCAAAAATTTCCGCACGCTATGGAGACAGCGCTTTATTACGCGGCGGGGTTCTGTTCTCCGCCGCACACAAAGAGACACAAAACGCGCCGGCAGCGCCTGAGCAGCGGGGACAGCAAAGCGCAGAGCCCTGATACCGTAACAGCGACGAGCCGCGTTGTATCACCGAGAACCACAGCGCAATGCCGGATACAAAACTACGGCTACATACCGGAAACAGGAGGGAAACGCCGATGAACACACCGATTTACGACTTTGTGAGCGAGTACCTACGCGCCGACATAAGCCGCCTCCATATGCCCGGCCACAAGGGGCACAGTGCCTTCGGCGCGGCGCTCTACGGCATTGAGGCGCGGGACATCACGGAAATCCGCGGCGCGGATGTGCTCTCGGAGGCCACGGGCATCATCGGCGAGAGCGAGGCCAATGCGGCCGCTCTCTTCGGCACGGCGCTGACCCTCTACTCGACCGAGGGCAGCAGCCTTGCGCTCCGCACCATGCTGGCCTTAGCCCTCTCCCGCGCGAAGCGCACCCCGGAGGAGCGCCCGCTCCTTCTCGCCGCGCGAAACGCACATAAGAGCCTCCTCTACGCGGCGGCTCTCCTCGACTTTGACATCGCCTGGATTTATCCCGCGGACACGGCGCTTGACAGCGCCTGCTCCTGCCACCCGAGTCCCGATTCGGTGCGCGCAGCGTTACGCGCCCTGCCGCACCCACCCTTCGCCGTCTTTTTGACGAGCCCCGACTACCTCGGCTTTCTCGCCGATGTACAGGGCATTGTGACCGCAGTCGATTCGCACTGCGGCAAAGGGGCGGTTCCTGTTCTTGTTGACAACGCCCACGGCGCCTACCTTCACTTTCTCGAAAAGCCCCTGCACCCCATGGATCAGGGAGCCTATCTCTGCTGCGACTCCGCGCACAAAACTCTGCCTGTCCTGACAGGCGGCGCCTACCTCCACTTCAATGCGCAGGCAGCCGCGGAAGTCGGCGAGGCCGCGCGCCGCACCATGGAGCTCTTTGCCTCGACGAGTCCCTCGTATTTGATTCTCCAGTCGCTCGACCTCTGCAACACCTACCTCGCGGACAGCTATCCCGCGCGACTCGCCGCCTGCATCCGCCGCATTGACGGCCTCAAACAGTATCTTTGCACCCTCGGCGCCAAGGTCCGGGAGAGCGAACCCTTGAAACTTGTGCTCGGCAGCGGCAGTCTCACCGGACAGGAACTCGCCGCGCTGTTTCGCCTGCACCATATGGAGCCGGAATTTGCCGACCTCTCCGCCGTGGTACTCATGTTGACCCCTGAAAACCGCCCCGAAGATTATCTCCGCATCGCCTCGCTCTACCGCGAGGAAGCCGCTCTCTGGACAAAAAAAGAGACGGCAAAAGAGCCGTCTCTTCGTCTGCTTCCTCTGCCGCGTGTCTTAACGATACGGGAAGCCATGCTGTCTCCGCAGGAGACCGTACCGGTCACGGAGGCCGTTGGGCGCATCCTCGGCCAACCCACGGTTTCCTGCCCGCCCGCCATCCCGCTCGCGGTGAGCGGTGAGCGTCTCTCGGCGGAATTGCTCCCGCTTTTTCACCGCTACGGCGTCACGGAAGTCGCCGTCGTCCGGGAATAAGTCAGAGGCTCTGCAGCACCAGCATCTGGTAGGCGTGATACGCCACCTGAACCGGCGCCGGGAGTATCATATCCGCAGCCGCCTCAATGAGAATGCGGCGGTTTAAACGCCGCTTCCAGAGGGAACTCATCTTCTTGCCCTGCTTCTTTAACTTCTTTAAGTCAACAAAGTCGACCGGCGTATTCTGCTCGATTTCCTTCTTGCCGAGCTCTGCCAGAGCGCGGCGGTTTTCCTCGACCGCCGCAGCGAGACCCTCTTCGGAAATCCCGCGTATGGTCGCGAGCAGCCGCTCCCGGTCGCCGCGGAAGTTGAGCGCAATGCTGCCGGTCGCCCAGTAAGTTCGGATGCGCTGCACCCCCTCTGCCTTCTCGAGGAGCCCGTGCAGGGCCTCGTACTCCTTGTAAGAGAGCTGCCGTCCCAGAATCTTGACGCGCAAGCTGCCGCCGGTCTCATGTACCACCTTACATTTCATTGCTTTCCTCTTTCCATCCTCCTCTCATTAGAAAGGAGGCTTATTTTATTTAGTGAAAACTCACAGAGGAAAGTATAGCATAACTTAGCGAAAAATCATATTTCCGAGCCCTTCTTCTTCCGTTCTTCACTTGCAGGACACGCTGCGGATGCAACAACGATTCCTTTTCTGCCGAAACACCCATAAGCTGTCTGAGCCGTTCCGGCGCACGTAGACCCGCGCCACGCCCAAGCTCATAGACGCGCATCCGTTCGCCGGAATTGCTCTCAATGCAGCTGCGAATATGGCGCTCTTTTCATTCCCCGAGGTAGGCGCGTACTCGCTCCAGCGCGCGTAAGCCCGCGCCGCGCCCAAGCTCATAGACGCGCATCAGTTCGCCGGGATCGCTCGCAATGCGACTGATACCGAGCTCCTTTTCCGGATAGATTAAGAGAGCTCTGCCGCGCTCCGCTTCTTCCTCGACAAAGCGTATGTTCTGGTTATAGGTGAGATAGCGCATCTTCATCGCGAGGGAGGCGCGCGGATAGCCTTTCAGCGCTGCCCCGACGATGGTCCCGGACGCACCGCGCTCCTTCCGGTAACCCTTGGGGCGCGTCAGAATGACCACATTTTTCTCATAGCCGAGACTCAGCATCTTTTTCAGCGGAATCGCATCGGTGATGCCGCCGTCCAGGAGCTTATGCCCGTCCACCTCAACAATGCGCGCCACCAGCGGCATCGAGGCCGAAGCGCGCATGTACTCGACATCGTGCGCATCGCCCTTCTCACAGCGGTAGTAAAAGGGCCTGCCGGTCTCCACATCGGTGCAGACCACATAGAACTCCATCGGATTCTTTTGAAAGGTCTCCGTATCAAAGGGGAACTTTTCAAACGGCACCTCGCGGTAAGCAAAGTCCTTGTTGTAAAAGTCGCCGGTCAGTAAGAGGGAGCGGATCGATCCGTAGCGCGGATCCGCGCCGTATTTTAAGTTATAGCGGAGCACGCGCCCCGGCTGATTGGACTTATAGTTGCAGCCGAACACAGCGCCCGCGGAAGTGCCTATGGCGCCTTCAAAGACAATTTTATTTTCCAGGAAGACATCCGTGACGCCCGCGGTAAAGAGCCCGCGCATACCGCCGCCTTCCATGACCAATCCACGTTTCATAGCCCGTCCTTTCCGAACAAAAACAATACAGTTTGCATTATAGCCAAATCCGATTGCGACTTGCAAGCTTCCCGTCTTTTCAGTTTGCCGTTTCGTGCTATAATAAGCCTGCTTCGGCACAATTCCCGCCGCACCTTCGGCAGCAGGGAACTGCGGCTTTCCGAAGCGGAATCCGCGGCAGCGTCCGCACATCTTGTTTCGTCGTATCTCCGCGAGAACGACAGAAAGGAAAACTATGTATACACCCAAAAACCGCATCATCTACCTGAGTCAGCTTGCTCTCCTCGTCGCGATTGAACTCGTGATGAAGCTGATCGGCCTCGGCTCTGTCCCCATCGGCCCGCTGTCGATGTCCTTCCTCACGGTGCCCATTGCGGTCGCAGCCATCCTGCTCGGGCCTTTTGCCGGCGCCGTGACCGGTGCTGTCTTCGGCATCACCGCGTTTTATGAGTGCGTGAGCGGAACTTCGCCGCTCGGCCTCGCACTCCTGCAGCTCAGTCCCGTTCACACCTTCCTGCTCTGCGTCGCTACGCGTATCCTCATGGGTCTCTGCACCGCTTGGATTTTCCGTCTGGTGCTCGGCGCAAGCAAACGGAAAAATCTTTCCTTCCTGGTCGGTGCCATTGCAGCGCCCCTCACGAATACGATTTTCTTCATGGGCTACATGGTTCTTTTCTTCTATCAGACCGAGCCGATTCAGGCCCTCGCGATTGCATTGCACGCGACCAATCCTCTCGCCTTCATTGTGCTGCTGGTCGGCCTGCAGGGCGTGATTGAGGTGGTGGTGAGCGGTATCGTGAGCACCCTGATTGTAAAAGTCCTGTCCCGCTTCCTCGCAGCGCAGCAGGAAATTCGCTGATTGCGCTTTCTGCCGAAGCTGTGCAACGAAACGGAAAAAGAGCTTACCATCCGTCGGATGACAAGCTCTTTTTTTTGCTTCCATCTTCCCTGTATATGCGCTTACCCCAGGCGCTGCCGTACAATCATAAACAACAAGGCAGCCATCAAAATTCCGAATTCCGCCTTCGAAAGCAGCTTCTCTTCAAAACGGCGCAGACCGTATAACGCAGCATCCGCTTCCTGTAACTTCTGCGCCTGCCCGGAACGGAGCAAGCGCTCGCTGTCCATGCGGCGTATTCGGAAGGTACTGATGAGCCAGAGAATTCCAAGGCCTGCTACAAGCCGTAAAAGCGGCAGCTGCGACAGCAGCTGTGAAGCGAGTACTTCCGCCACAGCCAAGGAAATAATCAGCACGCCCAGTATCATACGGAATAAATAGATGCATCGCAGGTGATTATACTTTGACATAATCACGCCTCTCATGACATATGACGCTGCGCAATGCCGAGTATCGCAGCAATCCCCAAAACGAGACGCTCTGCCGGAATCACCCTGGTCAGGTAAAAGCGTTGCAGACGATACAGGCCGGTATCTGTCTCCCGCAACACCTGCAGACGCTTATCATTCAACAGATGTTCTCTGTCCGTGCGAACCTGTATGAAATAAAAAATCAGCCAAAGCGACCCTGCAGACAGCAAAGCAATCAGAAAAAACATTCCGAACCGTGAAAAATAACGCTTTGAAAGAAAAGTTACTACAACCAACAGCGCAACCAACAGTTCAAACGCAATGCGAAGCACAAAGAGACGGTGCAAGGTCTTGTAGTTTGACATAACAGTCCCCTCCGTTCTCCTTTCTGTTTTTATTTGCAACCTTCTTTCATATTTATATTATCATACACTAATGACTTTTTTAAGTCAATGTTGACTACATCATATCACAATCCTATCGGGCGAACCCTTTCTCAGTCCAGTATCATCGACAGCCCGATTCTCTGCTTCTTGACATCGGCCTCGACCACCTTGACCTCGACAATGTCGCCGACTTTCACGACCTCCGAGGGGTGCTTCACAAACTTGCCCTTCTTCATGCGGGAGATGTGCACGAGGCCGTCCTGGTGCACGCCGATGTCCACAAAGGCACCGAAGTCGATGACGTTTCTAACGGTGCCGCGGAGTATCATGCCGGGCTTCAAATCCTCAATCTGCAGCACATCGCTCTTTAAGATGGGCTTTGGCATGTCCTCGCGGGGGTCGCGTCTCGCCGTCGTGAGTTCCTTCTCGACACTCTCCAGTGTGACCTCGCCGACCGAAAGCTGCTCCGCGAGTGCCTTCCGCTTTGCCTTGTTGAGTTTGAAACTGAGACGACCTTCCCGAAGCTTCTCCTCGTTCTCCCCTGCCGCCTCAAGGATGGCCTTCGCGAGCGCATAGCTCTCCGGATGCACGCCGGTATCGTCGAGCGGATTCTCGCCGCCGCTGATACGAAGGAAGCCCGCGCACTGTTCAAATGCCTTGGGGCCGAGTTTCGAGACTTTTAAGAGCTCCTTCCGGTTCTTGAATTTGCCGTTCTCCTCGCGGTAGCTCACGATATTCTTTGCCGTGGTCTTCGTGATGCCCGAGATATAGCGGAGCAGGGGCGCCGAAGCCGTGTTTAAATCCACACCGACTGCGTTCACACAGTCCTCGACCACGCCCTCCAGCGCCTCGCCGAGGCGCTTCTGCTCCATGTCGTGCTGGTACTGCCCCACGCCGATGGACTTCGGGTCAATTTTTACGAGCTCCGCGAGCGGGTCCTGTACGCGGCGCGCAATCGAGGCCGCACTGCGCTGTCCCACATCGAACGCCGGGAACTCCTCGGTCGCGAGCGCGCTCGCGGAGTAGATCGAAGCGCCCGCCTCGTTCGTAATCACATAGGAGACTTTCTGCGGAAGTTCCTTTAAGACCCCCGCGACAAACTGCTCGGACTCGCGGGAAGCTGTGCCGTTTCCGATCGAGATCAGAGTCACTCCGTACTTCTCGATAAATTCTCTCAGTTTCTCCGCCGCCGCACGCTGCTTCTTCTCGTTGGTCGGCATGGTCGGGTAGACCACCGCGGTATCCAACACCTTGCCGGTCTCGTCCACCACCGCGAGCTTACAACCCGTGCGGAACGCCGGATCCCAGCCGAGCACTACCTCGCCCGCAATCGGCGGCTGCATGAGCAGCTGATGCAGGTTCTTCCGGAACACCTCAATGGCGCCCGTCTCCGCCGCCTCGGTGAGTTCATTCCGAATGTCCCGCTCCACCGCAGGCGCCATGAGGCGCGCGTAGCTGTCCGTGATCGCGCGGTCCATCGCCTCGGCAGTGTTCTTGTTTTCTGCCTTAATCAGACGGCCGCGGAGGGTCGCCAGAATCTCCTCACTCGGCGCTTCGATATAGACCCGCAGAATCTTTTCTTTCTCGCCGCGGTTCATGGCGAGCACACGGTAGCCGGTCGCCTTCATCAGGGGCTCGCGGAAGTCATAATAGGTCTCGTAGACCGCCCGCTTCTCCCTCTCCTTCTCAGCCTCGTTCTGCTTCTCCGCGCTGCCCTTCTGCTCGCGCCGCGCCGCGCAGAGCTGACCGCCCCGCTTGGTCGTATCGCGCACATAGCTGCGGATGACACTCGCATCGGAAAAGCGCTCCGCGAGTATGTCCAAAGCACCCTGGATGCAGAGTGCCGCGGTCCCTATCCCCTTCTCCTCGGAGATAAAGCGCTCGGCCTCTTCTTCAAGACTCTTCTTTGTTTTCTGCGCCCAGATGAGATCCGCAAGCTCGCTTAAGCCGCGCTCGATTGCCACCGTCGCGCGGGTGCTGCGCTTCGGGCGATAGGGGAGGTAGATGTCCTCGAGCTGCACCAGGGTCTCCGCCGCATCAAGCTGCGCGCCGAGTGCCTCCGTCATCTTCCCCTGCTCCGTAATCGCTGTGCGTATCTTTTCGCGGCGCTCTTCCAAGTTCCGGAGTGCCGTGAGCCGCGCATCGAGTGCTCTAAGCTGTTCATCGTCCAGAGAGCCGGTCACTTCTTTTCGGTAGCGGGCAATGAAGGGTATGGTTGCGCCCTCATCGATTAGGTTGACGGCTGCGTTAACCTGCTCTGTCCGGACGCCGAGTTCCTCTGCGATTTTCTGATGAATGTTCAAATGATCTCCTCCTGCGCGATAGTATTTTTTTATTTTAATATGTCTCCGTCCGAATTACCAGCCTTCGCCGCCGAGCTGCGCCCGACAACTATCAATCGGCGTTTACCGCGTTATCGCACCCGCTTCGTGAAAAAATGCATTCTCTCTGCATAGACCGGTGGAAACCGTATCTTTTTTCACTGGTTTTCCATCTCTGCCCATCCAAAAACCGGCACTGTTTCCACCGCCCGCGCCTTGCATTCACCGCTTGAATCGATTATGATTTTCACGAAGTCTTTGGTATCATGTATGCGCACTTTGAAAGGAAGGTCCTATGGGCGGTATCTTTGCATCGGCACTCAAGGAAGATTGTGTCTTTGATCTCTTCTTCGGCACGGATTATCACTCCCACCTCGGCACCCGCCGCGGCGGCATGGCTGTTTACGGAAAGGACGGCTTCGACCGTTCCATCCACAACATTGAGAACAGCCCGTTCCGCACCAAGTTTGCGGATGATGTCAAGCAAATGCACGGCAATCTCGGCATCGGATGTATTTCGGACTATGAGGCCCAGCCCCTCATTGTGCGCTCCCACCACGGCACCTACGCGATTACAACCGTGGGCCGCATTAACAACCTGAATGTGCTCTCGGATGAGCTTTTAAAGAACAACGGCTCTTCCTTCCTCGAGATGAGCGGCGGTATCATCAATCCGACGGAACTCGTTGCCTCTCTGATTAACCGGAAGGACAACCTGATTGACGGCCTCCGCTATGCACAGGAGACGATTGACGGCTCCATGAGCATTATGTTGCTGACCCCGCAGGGCATTTACCTGTCCCGCGACAAGCTCGGCAGAACGCCGATTATCATCGGCAGAAAGGACGAGGGCTTCTGCGCTTCGTTCGAGAGCTTCGCCTATCTGAACCTCGGCTACGAGGATTTCCGCGAGCTCGGCCCCGGCGAAATCGCCGTGATGACGCCGGAGGGTGTCACGACGCTCTCCGCCCCCGGCAAGAAGATGCGCATCTGCACCTTCCTCTGGGTCTACTACGGCTATCCGTCTTCCGCCTACGAGGGCGTGTCCGTCGAGGCCATGCGCGTGCGCTGCGGCCAGGAGCTCGCAAAGCGCGACCACATGACCCACGACCAGATTGACTCGGTCGCCGGCGTCCCGGATTCCGGCACCGCACACGCAATCGGCTATGCGAACGAGTCCGGCGTCCCGTTTGCGCGTCCCTTCATCAAGTACACACCGACCTGGCCGCGCTCTTTCATGCCGACCATCCAAGACAAGCGCGATCTCATCGCAAAGATGAAGCTGATCCCGGTGCACGAGCTCATTGAGGGACAGCGCCTCCTCTTGATTGACGATTCGATTGTCCGCGGCACACAGCTCCGCGAGACCACGGAATTCCTGTACCGGAGCGGCGCAAAGGAAGTCCATGTGCGCCCCGCCTGCCCGCCGCTGCTCTTCGGATGTAAATATCTGAACTTCTCCCGCTCGACCGGCGAGATGGAGCTCATCACGCGGCGCATGATTCGAGACGCAGAGGGCGAGAATGTGAGCCGCGAAGTCCTGAGCGACTACGCAAATCCGGACTCCGAGCGCTATCAGGCCATGCTCGATGTCATCTGTAAGCAGCTGAACTTCACAACCCTCCGCTACAACCGCCTCGACGACCTCATTCGGGCCGTCGGCATCGACCGCGACAAACTCTGCACCTATTGCTGGGACGGTCGGGAATAAGCAAGCGATTACTCCCGAAAAAGCACTGTTCTCTTTGAGAACAGTGCTTTTTTATGGGCTAGGTCGGCAAAAAGAGTTGGTGCTAGCTCCATACGATTACATCACCCCACACAGGGATTGAATTTTGGGTGTAATAATCATCGAACAGGCATTGCAGCGCCACCGTTGGGTTCCGGACTTATTCTTCTCATATTTCATACAAGGCCCACCACAAGAAGGACAGCTAGCATGCTTCATGACTTTTTCCTCCAAACATACTGTTTCACGGAAGATGTAAGCAGAGAAAAGCCTTGTGTATCAAGGGTTCGAGGCACTTTTTACCAACTCTTTTTGTCCGCCCTTCATCTTGTAACTCGCTCTTTCATACCAAAACGGCTCCCGTCGCCTGTGCGAAGAGAGCCGTAAAAAGGGAGGAGGCCGGGTGCTTTCGCCCCCGGCCAGTATATGAAAAAAAGATGTTCGCGGTTTCCCGCTTGCTATGTCTATATAATAGCGAAGAGTCATGATGAATTCATGTGCGACTTGTAACTCTTTTTCAAAGAAATCATGAACAAACTATGAATGCTCAGTCCTCCCGAATGCCGATTAACAGGCGAAGTTTCCGCAGGCAGTGATGAAAGGCCGGAATCAGGGAGCAGTCCGCCGAGAGCCAGGCGAGCGGCGAGGCAAAGAATACCGCGTAGATACCGAAGAAGCGGACACCGAAAAACCCGACCAGGGTGCGCGCAATCATTTCCGAGACGCCGGAAAGGATCGCAAAGCCAGAGTATCCCATGCCCTGAATCGTAAAGCGCCATATATTGACGATGGCGAGCGCCGCATAGAACGCGGAGTTTGCGAGCAGGAAGAGCCGCGCCTGCCGCACAATCTCCGTCTGATCCGGCGCGAGAAAGAGCAGCGGCAACTGATTGCCGAACAGAAAGCAAATCAGGAAGGCAAGCAGGCCGTAGGCAATGCCGATTCTGGTCGCGACATAGACGCCGTCCTGTACGCGCTGTAACTTGCCCGCGCCGACATTCTGTCCCGCATAGGTCGCCATTGTCGCGCCGAGCGCGTCGTAGACACAGCAGAAGAACATGCTGATTTTCTGACCGGCCGTCACCGAGGCGACCGTCACCGTGCCGAGCATATTGACGGCACTCTGCAAAACGACGGAGCCGATTGCCGTAATGGAATACTGCAGCCCCATCGGCAGTGCCATCGAGAGCAGAATGCCGCATTTCCGCGCGTCAAACTGCATCTCCCGCGGCGCAAAGCGGAGCAGCGGAAACTTTTTCCGCATGTAGAAAATGCAGCAGATTCCGGAGACAGCCTGCGAGAAGACCGTCGCGAGCGCCGGGCCGTTCACGCTGAAGCCGAAGCCGACAATCGACACAAAATCGAGGACAATGTTCACGACCGAGGCGAGAATCAGAAAATAGACCGGCGTCTTGGAATCACCCAGTGCGCGAATCAGGCTCGCCGTCACGTTGTAGAGGTAAGTGGTCGGTATCCCGAGGAAGATGATGAAGATATACTGATACGCATAGGGCAGAATGTCCTCCGGCGTCTGCGTCAGAATGAGCAGCTGCTTCGTGAAGAGCGCCACAAGCACCGTGACGACCACGGAGAAAATCAGCGAGAGCCATATCGTATTCGCGATAAATTTCCGCATATCCACATAGTCCCGCGCGCCGAAGCGCTGTGCAACCGGAATCGCGAAACCCGAAGACATACCGATCACAAAGCCGTTGATCAGAAAATTAATGGCCGCTGTCGAGCCGACGCCCGCAAGCGCCCGGACATTCAGAAAGCGCCCCACAATGACGGTATCCGCCATGCTGTAAAACTGCTGAAACAAGGTGCCGAGCAACATCGGAATCGCAAATCCCAGAATCAGTGCAGTCGGGCTGCCGACCGTCATATCAACAATGGCACTTCCTTTCTTATTCATTGTCATACTGTATCCCCCAAAAGAACGATAAAAAAACAGGACTGACCGAAAACGCGTCAATCCAACTGCATGTTGTTCCGTTATACACGCTCTCGCCTTAGATTGCAAGCAGCGGAAACGCTTCCTTTTTTATCATTCCCTTATATTGCATACAAAACAGCCTCAAAGTCCGCATGCTCCGCCGGTAGCCCCCTGCTGCTTTCCCTTCGATTCCTGTTCCGTATTGTCTGTCAATCCAATCCCCTCTCGTACCACAGTCCTGTATATCCATCCGTATGAGCTGCTTTTCTTGCGGCAATATCCATGTGTCAGGCTAAGCGGACAAAAAGAGTCGGCAGCCTTCCTTGTGATGACATTATCTCATGTCGGAATTGAACTTTTCTTATCTGTTTTCCGCAAACGCAAATTTAAGTGTATGCATCTTCGAGCAGGTATTGCAACGCCACCGCCAGGTTCCGGACTTATTCTTCCCGTATTCCGTACAAGTCCCACCGCAAGAAGGCCGGATAACATGCTTCCTGACGCTTTCCTTCAAATGTATTGCCAACTCCATACGATTACATCACCCCACATAGGGATTGAATTTTGGGTGTAATAATCATCGAGCAGGCATTGCAGCGCCACCGTTAGGTTCCGGACTTATTCTTCCCGTATTTGATACAAGGCCCACCACAAGAAGGGCAGATAACATACTTCCTGACGTTTTCCTCCAAACATACTTTGTCCATTCTTCATCTTATTTCAAAGAAGATGAAAACCCCGCAACGCTTGATTCTACTAGCGTTGCGGGGTTTTCTAGCAACTCTTTTTCTCCTATAACTCTGAACTCCGAATCTTCGAAAACGTTCTTTTTCTGCGCGACGCTCCGTCCCTGCACTTTGCCAAAACAAAAACGCAGAGACACAATGACTTTGCCTCTCTGCGTTTGTTCTCGCGATATCTATGATAGTTAGGAAACACTCTTTTGCGGCAACAGCACCGTGTCCCTGTGCTTTCCCAAACGAAAACGCAGAGAAGCAATGACTCTGCCTCTCTGCGTTTGTTCTCGCAATATCTATGATGATAGTTAGGAAACACTCTTTTGCGGCAACAGCACCGTGTCCCTGTGCTTTGCCAAGCAAAAACGCAGAGACACAATGACTCTGCCTCTCTGCGTTTGTTCTCGCGCTATCAATGATAGTTAGGAAATACTCTTTTGCGGCAACAGTGCGGAATCGCTTGCGATTCGTTTGACCAGTTTGAGAATCGCATAGAGCAGGATGCACTCCGGCACGAAGAGAATCGCAGCCTTGATGAGTCTCGTTTTGACCAGGAGATGCAGCGCCTTGCCGTACATCATGGACAGCCAAATCGGATTCAACAGGAAACTGATCAATACGGTATTAATCAGGCGGGCAATGACGACGCGCTGCATCGATACCGGCTTCCGATAGAGCACCAGGCCGTAGACCACGCCGTTGATAATCGCGTTCAATGTAAAGCCGGGGAAGAAGGGGCCCGTGGGGCGCACCACATAGCCGAGCAGATCCGAAAGCGCCCCGACCGTTCCGGCCACAAAGGGCCCGAACAGAAAACCTGCACTCGCGTTGGCGAGAAAGGCGAAGCTGAACTCCAGGGTCGGCGTAATCGCAATTTTCAAAAACTTGAGCGTCACCGCGAGCGCCACGAGTAAGGCTGCCACTGTCACCGACTTTACGTTCTTCATGTGTTCCATGCTTTTTCCTCCTGAGAAAAGTGCACTACGTTTCTTTATTTTGTGATATACCTGCCTCTTTTGAACCTAGCTGCCGCACGACGGCTTCTACAAACGCTTTTCCACCCAGTCCTTTAAGATCAGCACATGGTTACAGGTCGGGCTCTTTGCGCCGTAAACCAGGGTTACATTTTCGGTCTTCAGCGTGTCCCGGATGTAAGACACAAACGCCTCTCCCTGCGGGTTCGCGTCCAGCTCCTTCCGGTATAGCTCCGAAAAGGTAGCAAAGCGCTCCTCCTCATGCCCGAACCACTTTCTGAGCTCCGGTGACGGCGTAATCTCCTTGTCCCAGCGCGTCAATGCCGCCCGTTCCTTAGAGATACCTCTCGGCCACAGGCGGTCCACCAGAATCCGGCAGCCGTCCGTCGGCGCTGCTGGCTCGTAGACGCGCTTCATTTCCAGCACTCCCGCCATTTTTATATCCTCTTTTCTTTGTTCGGATTTTGTACATCCAAGTTTTATTATAGATTCTTCCTGTTTTTTTGCAACAAAAAACCGGTTCCTCAGAACCGGTTATCGAGAGGCGACAACCGGATTCGGACCGGTGATCAGGGTTTTGCAGACCCACGCCTTACCACTTGGCTATGTCGCCATATTAAGCTCCTCGTGTTGGACTCGAACCAACGACACCGCGGTTAACAGCCGCGTGCTCTACCGACTGAGCTAACAAGGAATATTTACACCCTGAAAACCGCACACAGAATTTTTATCTATTCATCTCTTTCCCAAACCCTTTGGTTAAACCCTCGACCGATTAGT
>NZ_DBHIHF010000034.1:0-19246 GCF_057248925.1 Stomatobaculum sp. | reverse complement strand
ACAAAGTGAAAGCGGCCTGCGAGTCTGCCAAGCAGAATCCCGGCGAGGAGAACTCCTTCCGGCAGCTGCGGCTGAACCAGTGGGTCAAGCAGGCTGTGCGCTGGATGCCGATGGACAAGCGGGACGCCTGCGCCTTTCCGATTAATGAGGAGGACCTGGAGGGCCGCATCTGCTACGGCGGGCTTGACCTTTCAAGTACCACGGACATCACGGCGTTCGTTCTGGTATTCCCGCCGCAGGATGAGGAGGATAAATACAGCATTCTTCCGTTCTTCTGGATACCGGAGGAAACCGTTGACCTTCGTGTAAAGCGAGACCATGTTCCCTATGATCTGTGGGAACGGCAGGGACTTCTGATGACCACGGAGGGCATGTGGTTCACTACGGATACATTGAAAAATTCATCGAGCGGCTGGGCGACCGCTTCAACATCCGCGAGATTGCATTCGACCGCTGGGGAGCGGTGCAGATGGTGCAGAATCTTGAGGGCATGGGTTTCACGGTTGTTCCGTTCGGACAGGGCTTCAAGGATATGTCCCCGCCGACCAAGGAACTGATGAAGCTGACTTTGGAGGAGAAGATCGCGCACGGCGGACATCCCGTCCTGCGGTGGATGATGGACAATATTTACATCCGCACCGATCCTGCCGAGAACATCAAGGCGGACAAGGAGAAATCGACAGAAAAGATCGATGGCGCGATTGCGACCATCATGGCACTCGACCGGGCGATCCGGTGCGGCAATGAATCTCACGAGAGCGTGTATGACTCCCGTGGGATTTTGTTTATATGAGGAAGGAGCGTGATGAGATATGGGAATATTCAGCGGTTTATTTCGGTCAAGGGATAAGCCCACCGACAGCACGGTCGGTTCGAGGTACGCCTTTTACATAGGCGGCAGCTCATCCGGCAAGGTGGTGACGGAGCGGAGCGCAATGCAGATGACGGCGGTGTATGCCTGTGTGCGTATCCTGTCGGAGGCAATCGCGGGACTTCCGCTCCATATGTACCGCTACAAGGATGACGGCGGCAAGGAAAAAGCACTCGACCATCCGTTATACCTTCTGCTCCATGACGAGCCGAACCCGGAGATGAGTTCATTCGTGTTCAGGGAAACACTGATGACTCATCTTTTGTTGTGGGGAAACGCTTATGCGCAGATCATCCGCAACGGCAAGGGCGAGGTCGTGGCGCTGTATCCGCTGATGCCGAACAAGATGACTGTCAGCCGGGATGAGACAGGACAGCTTTATTACACCTATCAGAAATCTCAGGAAGAGCTGCCGAAGGACAACACCTACACGGTGACGCTCCACCCTTCCGATGTGCTGCATATCCCCGGACTCGGCTTTGACGGACTGGTGGGCTACTCGCCGATTGCGATGGCAAAGAACGCCATCGGGCTTGCGATTGCCACAGAGGAGTACGGCAGCAAGTTCTTTGCAAACGGCGCGGCGCCGAGCGGTGTGCTGGAGCATCCCGGCACGATTAAGGATCCGCAGAGGGTCAGGGAATCGTGGATGAGCCAGTTCGGAGGGTCGGCGAACAGCAACAAGATCGCCGTTCTGGAGGAGGGGCTTAAATACACGCCTATCTCCATCTCGCCGGAACAGGCGCAGTTTTTGGAAACAAGGAAGTTCCAGATCAATGAAATAGCCCGGATTTTCAGAGTACCGCCGCACATGGTGGGCGACCTTGAGAAGTCGAGCTTTTCCAATATAGAGCAGCAGTCCCTTGAGTTCGTGAAGTACACGCTCGATCCCTGGGTGGTCAGATGGGAACAGTCCATACAGAGGACGCTCCTGACGCCGGAGGAGAAGAAAACATACTTTGTGAAGTTCAACGTGGAAGGGCTGCTCCGTGGAGATTACCAGAGCCGTATGAGCGGATATGCCACGGCAAGGCAGAACGGCTGGATGAGCGCAAACGACATCCGGGAACTGGAGAACCTTGACCGAATTCCTGCGGAAGACGGCGGCGATCTCTACCTCGTAAATGGCAATATGCTCCCGCTTAACAAGGCGGGTGCTTTTGCAGATACAACTACTGACCAAGGGAAGGAGGAAGAAGCCAATGAGTCAGACGAAGAAGTTCTGGGCGTGGAAGAACCAGGTGGGCGAAGGCGGAACCGAGGCAAGGGTGCTTGAACTGTACGGCACGATTGCCGAGGAGAGCTGGTTCGATGATGACATCACACCAGCGCAGTTCCGTGAGGAGCTGTTTGCCGGGAGCGGTCCCGTGACCGTGTGGATCAACTCGCCCGGCGGAGACTGCATTGCGGCAAGCCAGATATACACCATGCTGATGGATTACAAGGATGACGTGACCGTCAAGATCGACGGCATCGCGGCGTCTGCGGCTTCCGTCATCGCAATGGCGGGAACCGAGGTGCTGATGGCTCCCACGGCGCTGATGATGATCCACAATCCTGCGACCATCGCTATGGGCGACCATGAGGACATGCAGAAAGCCATCGAGATGCTGGACGAGGTCAAGGAGAGCATCATCAATGCCTACGAGATTAAGACCAGCCTGACAAGGGCGAAGCTGTCACACCTCATGGATGCGGAGACCTGGATGAACGCAAACAAGGCTGTGGAGCTGGGCTTTGCGGATGGCATTCTCGAAGATGAGAAGGCAGCTGACATTGCCGTACCCGCCTATGCGTTTTCAAGGAAGACCGTACAGGCGGCACTGATGAACAAGATCACTGCCAAGGCAAAGCCTGTGCAGAAAGCCGATATCCCGGCAGACGCGCAGACCGACACACCGGCACAGCCGGAGGAACCGGCGGGACGCTCGGTTGATGAGCTGAAAGCCCGCCTCAACACGATCAAAAACTTTATTTAACGGAGGTAAATCATCATGACTATTATCGAAATGCGTGAGAAGAGAGCAAAGCTGTGGAATACGATGGAGGGCTTCCTCGATACCCACAGAAACGACAAGGGTGTGCTGTCCGTAGAGGATGATGCCACCTATTCCGCTATGGAGCAGGATCTGAACGACATGTCCAACGAGATCCGCCGCATGGAGCGCAGGGATGCCATCGAGGCGGAACTGAACAAGCCCGTGGGCAAGCCGCTCACCGGCATGCCTGAGAAGCCCGGTAATACCGAGGAGAAGAAGGGTCGTGCGTCCAATGCCTATAAGGAGGACTTTGGCAGACACCTTCGCGGAAAGGCTCCCATCCACAACGTGCTTTCCGAAAGCACCGACGCGGACGGCGGCTATCTCGTGCCGGAGGAATTCGAGCATGATATCGTGACCGGGCTTGACGCAGTGAACGTGGTTCGTTCCATTGCCAAGGTCATCACGACTCAGAATGACAGGAAGATCCCGATTTCCGTTGGCCATTCGGTAGCCAACTGGACTGCTGAGAATGCAGCTTTCACCGAGAGCAATCCGACCTTCGGCCAGAAGGAGATCGACGCCTATAAGCTCACCGACCTTATCCGCATCAGCGTGGAGCTCCTGCAGGATGCGGCGTTCCCTCTTGAGGAGTATATCGCCAATGAGTTCGCCAGGGCGTTCGGTGCTGCCGAGGAAGAGGCGTTCTGCGTGGGTAACGGCACGGGGCGTCCTACAGGCATCTTTACCGCCAACGGCGGCACAGTCGGCGTGACCGCTGCGGCAAACAACGCCATCACTGCAGATGAGCTTATCAACCTCGTGTACGCACTCAAGGCTCCGTACCGCAGGAACGCAAAGTTTCTCATGAACGACGCGACTATCTCTGCCATCCGCAAGCTGAAGGACGGCAACGGTGTCTATCTGTGGCAGCCTTCCCTCCAGGCGGGAGAGCCGGACAAGCTGCTCGGCTACGACCTTTACACCTCGCCTTATGCGCCTACTATGGCGGCGGGCGCGTATACCGTTGCGTTTGGCGACTTCCAGAACTACTGGATCGGCGACCGTGCGGGCAGAACTGTTCAGCGTCTGAACGAGCTTTACGCTACCAACGGACAGATCGGCTATGTGGCAACGGAGCGCGTGGACGGCAAGGTCATCCTCGCCGAGGGCATCCAGCTCCTGCAAATGAAGGCATAAGGAGGACGAAGCTATGAGCGAGTATAACGCAAAAAACTATACCGAACAGGGTGGCGATGTCACCCCTATCGGCGGAACGCTGATCATCGAGGAGGGAGCCTCTGTGGAGGGGCTCCTTTCCACGCCTGCGGAAAACCAGGCAGACAGCGAGGCAACGACTGTGGTTGCTCTGAAAGAGGACTTCAATGATCTGCTGGCAAAGCTGAAGACTGCCGGGCTTATGGCTGCGGACGAATAATAACCGGGCAATCGAGCCGTCCGTGGGAGCAATCCTGCGGGCGGCTTTTATGAAGGGAGTGAGACTATGGAAATTATTACGCTTGATGAGGCAAAAACCTATCTTCGTGTGGACTATTCCGATGAGGATGACCTTATCACAAGTTTTATATCTACGGCGGAAAAGCTGGTACAGGATATGTCACGGCTCTCGGATGACGACTGGGATGCCGCCGATGAGGATACCCTTGCCGGTGTGCGGATAGCCATCCTTTTTACGGTCGCATATCTCTATGAGCATCGTGAGGAGGCAGACCACAGCGCACTGAACCTGACGCTGCGCTCCCTTCTGTTCGGCATACGGGAGGAGGGATTCTGATGAATATCGCAGCCATGCGGGTGCGAGTCACCTTCCAGAAAAATACGGTCATCGTAGACAAGTACGGGAACCACAAGAACGGCTGGGCGGATTATTTCTCCTGCTGGGTGACCGCAGGCTCCAACAATGCGGTAAGCGGCACGGGGATCGGCTCCGAAAGCACGGGCGTTGTTATCCGCTCCGAAGAGTCCCTTTCCTTTACTTGCAAGTGGTGTTCCGAACTTGCCGCCGTGGAGTCCACGAAATACAGGATCGTCTGCGAGGGCAAGACCTACAACATCATCTATGTGAACCCGATGGGCTTCAAGCATAACAGCATCAAGTTTTCCTGCGAACTGGAGAGCAAGTCATGAGCCGCCGGGTATCCGTGGACGGCATGGCGGACGCCATCATGGAGGAACTGACGAAGTACTCCGAACTTGCTGCTGATGAACTGAAAGCCGCTGTGAAAGAGACAGCGCAGTCGGTACGCAAGGACATCCAGGCATCCGCTCCGTCACGCACGGGAAAATACAAGAAATCGTGGTCGGTAAAGACCATGAAGGAATCCTCGGAGACCATCGACCTGGTGGTGCATTCCAAAAACCGCTATCAGATAGCGCACCTTCTGGAACACGGCCACGCCAAGCGCGGCGGAGGAAGGGTGGCGGCAAGACCGCATATCGCTCCCGCCAAACAGGCAGGAAACGAAAAGCTGGTCAAGACCATCGAGCAAAAACTGAAGGGGTAACATGGGGTCCCCGGCAAGCCGTCAGGCTTGTTGGGGAGAGGACGAGCAACGGAATGAATGAGCTTTTCGCACTTTGTGCGGAAACGAATGATATGGAGTTTGCGAGGACGATATGACACACGAAGAAATCGTAACCATGCTGGAGGAGGCAAACCTTCCTCTTGTCTATGACCATTTTGCGGAGGGAGAAAGTCCCGATCCGCCTTTTTTAATCTTCCTTTTTCCGGGGACGGACAATATGTTCGCCGACAATAAGGTGTGGCAGAAGATCAAACAGCTGAACATCGAACTGTACACGGACGAGAAGTCGCCGGAAACGGAAGAAACAATCGAGGACATCCTGGACTCCTACGAGATTCCTTATGAGAAGTCGGAGTACTGGATCGAATCGGAAAAGATGTACGAAGTGCTTTATCAAACAGAAATTTTAGGAGGTAACTGACTATGGCAACGAAAAAGAACAAAGTCAAGTTCGGTCTGAAGAACTGCCATTACGCCCTGGTCACGCTTGCGGACGACGATACCGCCACATTCGGCACGCCCGTGGCTATGCCGGGTGCCGTTTCCCTTTCGCTTGACGCGGAGGGTGAAAACGAGCCGTTCTACGCCGATGATTCCGTGTACTACATGGTATCGGACAACAACGGCTATTCCGGCGATCTGGAACTTGCGCTCATCCCGGAGAGTTTTCTTACGGACATCATGCACGAAACCGAGGACAGCAACGGCGTTCTCTATGAAAACAAGGACGTGGAGCCGGAGCATTTTGCCCTGCTCTTTGAATTCACGGGTGACCAGAGGAAGATCCGCCACTGTATGTATTACTGCTCGGCGAGCCGTCCTTCCGTATCCGGCAATACCCGCGAGGACTCGACCGAGGTGCAGACGGAAACGCTCTCGCTGACTGTTTCTCCTCTGCCGAGCGGACTGGTGAAGGTCAAGACCGGGACGAACACCACGGCGGCTGTCTATGACGCATGGTACAACTCGGTATATGAGATTTCGACCGAAAGCAGTGGCGAGTAAGGAGGGCTGAATCATGGCAGTAACAAAAACGATCGCCGTTGACGGCAAGGACGTGACTTTCCGTGCGTCCGCAGCCATTCCACGGCTTTACAGAAACAAGTTCCACAGGGACATTTACCGTGACTTGAATGAACTTCAGAAAGGCATCGATGAGAACAGTGCCGGGGAATCCAACCTCGACACTTTTTCTTTGGAACTTTTCGAGAACATTGCGTGGCTCATGGCAAGGCACGCCGATTCCGCCGTTCCGGACTCTCCCGAAGAGTGGCTGGACGGCTTCAACACTTTTTCTATCTACGAGGTGCTTCCGCAAATCATTGAACTGTGGGGCATCAACACGCAGCAGCAGGTCGAGTCTAAAAAAAACGTCCCGCCACGGAAAGGGAGATGACAACGCCGCTGTTCCTGCTCCGGTGTGTGCAGATCGGGCTTTCCATTTCGGAGCTCGACCTGCTCACCATCGGGACGGTGAACGATATGTATGCGGAAATGTCAAATGACGACTGGGACTACGCGCAGGTCGCTACCTAGGAGCAGATGGACAGATTTTAACGAAGGGAGGCAGGACGCATGGCTGACAGAATTAAGGGCATAACAGTCGAAATCGGCGGCGATACGACCGGCCTCTCGAAAGCCCTGTCCGGCGTAAACAAAGAGATAAAGTCCACGCAGACACAGCTGAAGGATGTAAACAAGCTACTGAAACTGGATCCTACGAATACAACGCTCCTTCAGCAGAAACAGCAGTTACTCAAGACTGCCATCTCCGAAACGAAGGACAAGCTGACGCAGCTGAAATCCGTGCAGGATCAGATGGATGAGGGCTTGAAGAACGGCACGGTCACACAGCAGCAGTATGACGCCTGGCAGAGGGAAATTGTAGAAACAGAAAACGAACTGAAGAACCTGCAGAAGGAACTGGATAACTCCTCTACGGCAATGACGAAAATGACTGCCGCCGGGGAGAAACTCCAGTCTGTGGGCGATACGATTTCCGGCGTAGGAAAGAAAATGATGCCCGTGACCTTGGGCATCACGGCTCTCGGTACAGCTGCTGTCACTACGGCGGCAAACTTTGAATCTGCAATGAGCCAGGTACAGGCTACGATGGGTATCACCAAAGATGCCATGTCCGAAGTGGACGGGCAGTCTGTCAATACGATGGATACCCTTACCGAACTTGCTAAGGAGATGGGTGAGACTACGGCGTTCTCCGCCACGGAGTGCGCCGAGGCGTTAAACTACCTCGCACTCGCCGGATATGATACGCAGCAGATGTGCGATACACTGCCCACCGTTCTGAACCTTGCTGCCGCAGGCGGTATGGAACTTGCCATGGCGTCGGATATGGTGACGGATGCCATGTCCGCTCTCGGCATGGAAACTTCCGATGCGGATATCATGGTCGACCAGATGGCGAAAACAGCATCCAGCACCAACACCTCCGTGGAGCAGCTTGGCGAGGGCATCCTTAAGATCGGTGCGACCGCAAGAAATGTAAGGGGCGGCACGGCGGAACTGAACACGGCGCTCGGTATCCTCGCCAATAACGGTATCAAGGGAGCCGAGGGCGGCACACACCTTCGTAACGTCATCCTCTCCTTGCAGGAGGGCTGTGAGAATGGCGCTATCGCTGTGGGCGATATGTCTGTCCAGGTCTATGATGCCGAAGGAAATATGCGTTTCTTGAATGATATCCTCGGCGACATGAACACGGCGATGGACGGTATGACCGCCGAAGAAAAGAACAACATCATCAGTAAGATTTTCAATAAGACCGACCTTGCGTCCGTCAATGCGCTCCTCGCCAACACGGGTGATACATGGGATGATTTGCAGGATTCCATCACCAATTCCGCAGGGGCGGCGCAGCAGATGACGGACACACAGCTTGACAACCTGCAGGGACAGCTGACGCTTTTGAAATCTGCCCTGGAGGGACTTGCCATTTCTATCGGTCAGATTCTGATGCCGTATATCAAGTCCATCGTTTTTCACATTCAGAGTTTCGTGAACTGGCTGAATAACCTCGATGAGCGGACGCAGAAGATCATCGTAACGGTGGCGCTTGTCGTGGCGGCGATCGGTCCCGTGCTGATTATCGTGGGAAAAGTCATCTCATCGGTCGGTACGATCATGACGATCATTCCGAAAGTAACATCTGCTATGTCCACAGTCAAAACGGCAATGATGGGGCTGAATGCAACGATGGCGGCAAATCCGATAGGGCTTGTCATTGCTGCTATCACTGCGCTTGTGGCGGCCTTTATCTATCTGTGGAACACGAACGAGGATTTCCGCAACGCCATCACTGAGATATGGAACGGGCTTATCGAGAAATTCAAGGCGTTCACGCAGGGCATCGTGGATAAGCTGAATGAGCTGGGATTCAGTTTTTCAGATATCGGAGAGGTTATAAAAGCAGTATGGGACGGCCTTTGTTCCATACTTGCTCCGATGTTTGAGGGCGCTTTCCAGCAGATTGCAAACGTGTTGTCCTATGCCATGGATCTGATACTCAATATTATTGATATTTTTGTCGGCATCTTCACAGGTGATTGGGATCAGGCGTTGAGCGGAATCAAGGGGATTTTCACTTCTACCTGGGACTTTATCTGCAATACCTTCACCAATATTACGAATACGCTGAAAGGCATTCTGGACGCATTCCTCGGTCTGTTCGGGACTTCATGGGATGAGGTCTGGACTTCGATAAAGGATTTCTTTGTAGGAATCTGGAACGGCATTAGCAGCTTCTTCTCCGGCATTATTACGGGAATACAAAATACAGCGACCGCAGTATGGACAGCCATCAAGGATTTCTTCGTTTCAATATGGCAGGCGATCAGTAATGTATTTACCACTGTTGTCAACGCGATCAGCAGCTTTGTTTCTGCAGCATAGGAGGGCATAAAAAATACAGTAACTACTGTAATGACTGCCATCCAGACGGCAATCTCTACGGTTTGGAACGCTATCCAGATGGCAATTACAACCGTGGTGAATGCGATAAAGACCGTAATTTCTACGGCTTGGAATGCCATAAAAACCACAACCTCCACTGTTTTCAATGCTGTAAAGGGCGTGGTCACTTCTGTTTGGAACGGCATAAAGACGGCGGTCATGAATGTGGTCAACACGATGAAGTTAGGTATCAGCAATGGCTTTAATGCGATCAAGAGTACCGTCTCCAATATCGTGAACGGCATCAAAAGTACCATTTCAAATGTGTTCAATACTATCTGGAGTACGGTTTCCGGCATCGTGAACAAGCTGAAATCGGTGTTCAACTTCAGCTGGAGTCTGCCGAAGATCAAGTTGCCGCATTTCTCCATTTCCGGCAGCTTCTCGCTGAACCCGCCGTCCATTCCGCATTTCTCCGTGGAATGGTACAAAAAGGCCATGTCCGGCGGCATGATCTTAAAGGACGCCACAATCTTCGGCCAAAGCGGAGGAACACTCCTCGGCGGTGGAGAAGCCGGAGACGAGGCTGTGGTGGGCGTGTCCTCACTGCGTTCCATGATACAGGATGCGGTGCAGGGCGCGGCTTTGTCGCTTTCTGGTGACCAGCCGCTTATCAACATACAGGAAATGAGCGTAAGGAGCGATGATGATATCCGCAAGATATCTCAGCAGCTGAACACGCTCTTAAATGTCGGCAGACGGGCGAAAGGATATATTTGATATGGGATTTTCATTTAATGGTACGACTTCCCAGTCTATGGGGATCGCCACAAGAATTACAACTGAAAACCGTATGCCGGACCTGCGGAACAATACCATCACCATGCCGGGGCATGAGGGCGTTTTCGATTTCGGGGAGACCATCGGCGAGAGGAAGATACAGATTTCCTGCTTTATCCCTCCGGGGAAAAGCGATGAGGACTTCCTCTCGCTGAAGGACGATATCATTGCGTGGCTCAATCCTGACAACGGGCTGTGTCCGCTTGTCCTTGACAAGGAGCCGGGGCGGGTATATTCCGCAAGGCTGAACGAGGGCTTTTCCTTTGACAAGGCGGTGAGGAATTCCTGCACCTTTAACCTGACATTCTTATGTCCCGATCCGTATGCCTATGCAGCCACGGATGAGACATACGATATTGGGAGCGTGGGAACACATACGGTTTCCCGCTCCCTTGGGAACGCTTACTCCCTGCCGGTGTATTCGCTGAAGGGAGTGATCCTCTCCGGTACGGACACATACATCACGATAACCACGAACGACAGCGAGTTAAAGATCGTAGGGAAACTTTCTACCGGAGAAACGCTGGTCATCGACTCGGCTTTCATGACGGCAAAGGTTGTAGACTCAAACGGTGATACGCTCCGGAATGGTCTGCCGCTTTTATCAGAACTTAATTTTCCTGCTTTGGACGTGGGAGAAAATACGGTCACGGTGGCTATTTCCGGCAGTACGGTGACCTTTACGGAACTTCAAATATCGGCGAGGAGCCGCTGGAGGTGATTTTGTATGGCTTTAAAAAATACGATGAACACACAGGATGCCTTTACCGGGCAATTCCCTACATCGTGGGGAAAGGACGGACTGTGGCGCTTCAATGAATCTGAACCGGATGCGAACACCTGCACGGCGGACTCCTCCGGGAACGGACGCAACGCCTACATCAACAAATGGAGCGGAACGACCGCCGATTTTAAAACAGGGCATCTCGGTAATTACTTTCAGATGAACATCAACAATCCGTCCTCAGAGCAGACCTGTCTGCGTGTGTCTAATGACGGGAGTATGTTTTCAAATATCGGGGAGCGGATTATCGTGGGCGGATGGATGCGTCCGACCACCTATTCCGTAGGCAACACATACACGCCTATCCTCTCTACCAGGGGCGGCACGGGACAGCCGATCTTCTATCTGTCCCTTATCCGTGGCAAGCCGAGACTGATGCTCTACAATTCTTCCGGCACTCTGATATTGGATACTTCGGTCACACCATCGTTCAATCTGGAAAATGCCAAGTGGTACTTCATCGCGGCTGTAATCGAGCCGGATAGCAAGAGAGCCTGGTATGTACTCGGCAGCAGGGAAAGCGGCGCGGTGTGGAAATCATTCGCATTGACCTTCACGGGTGAACTGAACCGTTCCTGTACGGCAGACCTTATATGGGGAATGCTGAACAGTTCCTACTGGTATGCGGCTGCTTTGACGACTGGTTCTTAAATTGTGATACGGATCTGACAGCGGATGATCTTGCCGAGTGGTTCCTGAAATCCCTCTCTGCCAATGGCGCGGATACGGATTCTGATGTAGATGGTCTGACCGCAGAGGATACGGTCACGCTCAAAGCAACGGGCGGCATCTATGCTGAAAGCGGTGTGCTTGTGACAGCTGCCACGGAATGCGGGATAAGCGGCACAGGCAGAGTTTCTGTCAAGGCAGAGACATCTCCGGGCGTGACGTCCGTATCGCTGGTCGAGACATCGACCTCGGATGACCTTGCCACCTGGACGGACTGGATTTCCCTCGGCACGGGCGGAGCATTGCAGTCTCCGTCAAAAAAGTACATCCGATACCGCATCACGCTTGCCACCACGAATACGGCAAGGACGCCGGTGCTGACGGCTGTCAGCCTGTATGACAATTCGAAACCGCTGTATTCGCAGCTTGGCTATGCGCGTCCCGTTATCCTTGGGGATGATGATACCGCAGAGGCTGTGCTTGAGAACGCCTACGACATCATTGTCACCAGCGAGATCAACGGCATCGATACGCTGGAATTCAAGCTGCCTTTCAAGGACAGCAAGCGTGAGTATGTAGAGAACGAAAAGCAGGTGCGCATCGTATCTGATACCTACCGCATCCGTACTGTCACGGATGATAAGGACGAGAGCGGCAAGGCGATCACCTCCGTGTATGCGGAGGCGGCGTTCTATGATCTGTCTTTCTCCGTCAAGAAGGAAGAAAGCACCTTCACGGCGTGGTCAATGTCAGCACCAAGAGGACATTGACATCGACCGAGAATAACGCGCTCTCTATTCTTCGCCATGTGCAGAACATCCACGGCGGCGACCTGATCTTTGATAACGCCAACAAGCTGGTGAACCTGCTGACCTTCTCCGGCACGGACTCCGGGGCATTGTTCTGCTACAGGAAAAATATGAAGTCCATCCAGAGGGTGATCGACACCACGAGTCTTATCACGAGACTTTACGCTGTCGGTGCGGACGGCATGACCTTTGCCAATATCAATGACGGAAAGCCTTATGTGGAGGACTTCACCTATACAAGTGAGGTACGCATTAAAACGCTGGATTGCTCCAATTTCACGAATCCTTATCAGATGTTGGAGTCTGCCAATATGCGCCTTGCGGACTACGCGGCGCCGCGAATTTCCTATGTGCTGAAAGCGATGGATCTGACCGTGCTGACGGGCTATGAGTATGAGGCATGGAACCTTGGCGATACGGTTATGGTGGTGGATGAGGATTTAGACCTTTCCATCAAAACGAGGATTGTCCGCCGGGAATACAACCTGCAGGAGCCTTGGAACACGGTGCTGGAGCTTTCCACAACGCTCCGTGAACTTGGTGATTCCACGTCACAGTGGGACGCTGCCGCAGATGTCCCTGAGGGTGCGAACTACATCGACAACCAGCAGCTGCAGAACTTTGTGCCGTTCAACCATCTGAAAAACTCCCGCGGAGACGATGGCTTTGCCTATTGGACGAATTCCGGCTTTTCGGTGGATGGGGATAACGACGTGACAGGCACGGCATCCTTCAAGTGCGAGGGCACGTACAACGCCACCAAGTACATGGAGCAGACGGTCATTCCCTCTAACCGTGACAGCTATACATTTTCCGCGCAGATCGCGACGGAAGACCTCAGTCTTGGCAGCAGCGGACAGGTCGGCGTGGAAATCGTGATCGAGTACGAGGACGGCAGCACGGAAACGAGGACAATAGACCTCATATCCTCGTCAGATACGGAGGTGTGACGCTATGGCAAATTTTACCCATGTGCATGGCACAGTGAGTCCGCAGTACGGCAGGGTCGCAAAGATCACCGTCAGGATATATGTGAATGACTGCACGGGGACGGTATACATCACGGATATGAATTTGCGGGACGGCTCCCTTGCCTCCGGCTGGGTCGGTCATGTAAGCGAAATAAAATGGACGCAGGACGGTGATTAAATGGCTGATTTTGAACGCTTTGTAGAAGTCATATCGAAGAAAGAGGATAAGCGGGTCGTGAATATCACTGTCCGACCAGTGGTCGCAGACTGCGAGGGCAATGTATGGTTTACCGACCTTATGCTCCAAGAGGGTGATATGCTGTCGGGATATACGCCTCACACGAAGGGATTATTGAAGGAATCAGAAAATGATCCTGTGTGGTTTAACGGCATCGTCCGTTCGGAAGAAACCGTGATCCTCTTAAACCTTGGCGGCACTTCGGCGGGGCTGGATATCCACCTCTATCCGAAACAAAGGATGGACGGTGGCTCAGTCACGCTGGCGCAGGGTGTCGGTGGTCAGAAAGCCACCTTCCCGAATGCAATGAACGCCGGGGACGATGTGGCTCTTTTGGCATCGACAAGAAAATGCACAAGGAACGGTGTGAAAGAAACGAAGTACGGATTCTATCAATACAGTGCGGCGTGGGATTCCAAGCACATCGTATCCCTCCCGCAGGGGAAATCCGCACAGCTTTTATATTCAATGCAGGAAATGGACGATGGAGGTGAACTGCTCTGATGGACACATTAAAGGGAAAGAAAATCATGGTGTGGACTTTCATGGGCAACACCAGAATGTATAACGCTCTGCGGGACTATGGTGACCGCATCAGCCAGATCGGGCTGTTCTCTTTCAAGGTCAGGGCTACCGGGGAGATTTACGAGACAGGCGTTTCCATATCGTCAATGATGACCTACATCAACCGCTATCCGCATATCAAGAGGCTGCTGACCGTGGCGAATGACGGAACGAACAGCATCTTCCGTGCCTTGCGGGATAACACGAACGGCGCGCAGGATATGTTCCTCTCGGAGATCGTCCGTATCATGCAGAAATATCCGTGGTGTGACGGCGTGGACATCGACCTGGAAAAAGGTGATGGCTACTCTACACATGAAGCGTCCACTGCGATGTTCCGCAATATCTACAACATGGTCAATGCATACGATTCCTCAAAATTGATGAATATCTGTCTGCCGGGTATGACTTCGGTCAACGGCTCGGTCGGCGGCGAGAACTGGTGCGTGTATGCCGATCTAAATAATTACTGTGATACCGCATCTATCATGAGCTACGGCATGGCATGGGCAGGCTCCGCGCCGGGACCGGTGTCCCCACGTTCGTGGCTTGAGGGTATTTACGATTACGCATCGCAGGTCATGGATACAGAGAAGGTGTTTCTCGGAATGCCGGCTTACGGATGGAACTGGCAGATATACGACAAGCCGGAGAACATCGGCAAGACCTATCGCGGCACTTCGCAGACCTACTATGCCGCGCAGAATTGGCTGAAGGGCGTGTATAACTTCACGGACGATCAGCCGCCGCAGCCCTTTATCCCGTTCGTGGGCTATTGGGATGATAACAACAAAGTGCCGTGGGCGCTCCCTCATGTATATGACTACATGGAGGGACGGGACGCTGACAGCTACGAGTATCCGCAGATGTCGGGGACATATAACGGCAGGCACTATCTGACCGCATATAGCAAGCAGCAGAAAACGGAGTTTGAAAATATCATCATCGACCATGACGGCGGCAACTACGCCAGCGCATCCGGCATTGTATCCATCGAGAACGGCATCGCCACACTCGGCGATGAAGGCTCGGTAACCTATAACTTTACTGTCAGCACGGCGGGAACTTATGACGTAGCGGTGCGGCTCTGTTATCCCTTCTGGGATAAGAACGGTATCTATGTTTCGCTTGACGGAACGACCAGGCACTATACGGAAAGCCGCTTGTGGTGGCCGTATTGGAGAACTACCTTCTGGACTACGCTTGCAAGCGGCGTGAGCCTTTCAGCTGGAACGCATACCATAAGGATTTCTGTCGATGTCAAAGGCGTACAGTTTTATGGTTTTCGTGTCTGCTCATCGTTTTCCGAGAAACCGTCCGCAGGAGAAGCGACCTATTCCTTCTCCCCACGGCAGTTCAAGGACGTGGATGGCAGCATGGTCGGTCCCGACCGAGGATTTCGTCTGACGCTTGAAATGCTCCGCCGAAAGCCCGATTCGGCTCTTGTCTGGTATGAGGGACTTCCGGGACTACGGAGTTCTTGAAACGAACTACTGGACAACGCTGTCCGGCTCCTTTGAGGTATGGAGGTCGGATGAATACTCCACGGAGCGAGTTTACTCCCAGCTTGACGGCAAGGGACAACTTGCCTGGAAGTATGACGGCTTTTCCGACATCCACTTGCGGGCAAGGCTGGCGTTCCCTGCAAGCGGCAGCGGCAAGGCAGGCATATTCTGCGGAGCTCTGTTCTGCTGTCTGAATTATGATAATCAGGCGATGGAGCTATGGGGCGGCTCCACGCTCCTTGGCAGCTACAGTCAGGAAATCACGAGGACGCCAAACGCAGACCTTCGGACTGATCCGTCCATGTACACGGTGGAGATGCGTATCCGGGGAAACAAGGTGCGAGTGTATTCCGGTTCATCCTATACGCTGCGGTTCACGGCAACGGTGAGCGGCTTCTCCGGCGGTTATGCCGGATATCGCTCCGACAACAGGACAATCTGTGAACTGGTGCGCCTTGGGGATGCCTGGACATATGAGCCTTATGAGCGGTTCGATGTAGTGATGCCGAACGGGACGCAGAAATCCTACGGCCGTATCAGCAGGAGCAACTGTACATGGGACAGCGAGTTCCAGGTATTCACACTGACGGCTGATGTGGAGGAAGCGTCCACCAGGAGCGAGGACATTTCGATGGACTATGACTTTTTCCATTCGGATGATATGACTTCACTATCCTGCGGGAACGACTATCAGGCAATGGTCATCCCCGTGGATATCAACATCTGGATATCCCGCCTGTTCCTCGGCGACGCGGACGGCTTCTCCATCCTCTACTACCAGGATGTGGACTCCCTCGTCTATTGGGCGAACGAGGCGGCTTATCGGTGGAATCTCAGGGGGATGTGTATGTGGTCCCTTGGGCAGGAGGATCTGCGGCTCTGGGAGTGGCTGCCGAAACAGGTCTGACGATACAACACAACTGAAAACACTATCTTTCGGAGATCAGCGATTGCTTTCGGGCAGTCGCTTTTTTCATAAAAAATTTCAACCAGAGAAAGGAAGGTACAAGCGTATGAAAGAATTCTGGAACACCATTCAACTCATCTTTACGGCAATCGGCGGATGGCTCGGCTACTTCCTCGGCGGCTGTGACGGTCTGCTCATTGCTCTTGTGGTTTTCGTGACCGTGGACTACATCACGGGCGTCATGTGTGCCATTGCGGACAAGAAGCTGTCCAGTGAGGTCGGCTTCAAGGGTATCTGCCGCAAGGTGCTTATTTTCCTGCTTGTGGGGATCGCCAACATCCTCGATGTGCAGGTCATCGGTACGGGCAGCGTCCTACGCACGGCAGTGATCTTTTTCTACATCTCCAATGAGGGCGTGAGCCTTACGGAGAATGCCGCACATCTTGGACTGCCTATCCCGGAAAAGCTGAAAGCGGTGCTGGAGCAGCTCCATGACAGATCGGAAAAGGAGGACGAGTGACATGGCTTATACAAACAGTTCTATGGTGGCATACACCAAACTCAGCCCGAACCATTCCGGGCAGCGGACGCATTCTATTGACCGCATCACTCCCCACTGCGTAGTCGGTCAGTGTACTGCGGAGGGGCTTGGAGAGTGGTTTGAAAAAACCTCCACGAAAGCGTCCGGCAATTATGGCATTGACAGGGACGGCCGTGTCGGGATGTATGAGGAGGAGAAGAACCGCTCCTGGTGTTCTTCCTCCAGTGCCAACGACCAGAGGGCTATTACAATCGAGTGCGCGTCCGACACCACGGAGCCTTATGCATTCCGTGACATCGTATATCAGACGCTCATTAAGCTGTGCGTGGATATCTGCAAGCGCAACGGCAAGACGAAGCTCCTGTGGCTCGGCGATAAGGACAAGACTCTGAACTATGAGCCGAAGTCCGGCGAGATGATCCTGACCGTTCATCGTTGGTTCGCAAACAAAAGCTGTCCCGGCAACTGGATGTATGCCAGGATGGGCGATTTCGCCGAGAAGGTAACGGCTGCTCTCGGTAGTGGTACCGATAGTAAAGATGGTGCCACAACTACACTGGGAACACAGGCTATGGCTTTTTCTCCGCTTTCAGAGACGGATGTTGTAAAGAGTGTGGGGACATTGTTTACGGCAGATCAGAAGCAAACGGGCATCCTTGCATCGGTTTCGATGGCGCAGTTCATCCTCGAATCCGGCTACGGCAAATCGGAACTGGCGCAGAACGCCAATAATGTGTTCGGTATGAAATGCTCCCTCTCCGGCAACACCTGGAGCGGTTCGACCTGGGACGGCAAAAGCAAGTACACCAAGCAGACGAAGGAGCAGAATACGGACGGCAGCTACGAGACGATCACGGCAGATTTCCACAAATATCCGTGCGTGGAGGATTCCATTGCAGACCATTCCGCATATCTGCTCGGTGCAAAGAACGGCAGCAAACTCCGCTATGACGGTCTGAAGGGCTGCACCGACTACAAGAAGGCCGTACAGATCATCAAGGACGGCGGCTACGCCACGAGCCTTACCTATGTACAGAACCTCTGCTCCATCATTGAGCGGTGGAACCTCACGCAGTACGATGCGCAGGAGTCGGAAACTGCTATCGCCTGGTATCGCGTCCGTAAGACCTGGGCAGACTCCAAGTCGCAGAAAGGCGCGTTCAAGATTCTGGACAATGCCAAGAAGTGCGCGGATGCCAATCCGGGATATAGTGTGTTTGATGTAAACGGTGTAAACATCTACACACCGAAAACAACTACCGCCGTGCCGTTTCTCGTGAAGGTCAGCATCTCTGACCTCAATATCCGCAAAGCACCGGGGACGGACTACGCAAGGACGCAGTATATCCCCGTTGGAATTTACACTATCGTCGAGGTCAAGTCCGGCAAAGGATCGACCGCCGACTGGAGACGGCTGAAGAGCGGCGCAGGATGGATTTCGCTGGATTATACAGTCCGTGTATGATGCAGAATATCTGAATTTATCTGAGAGCCTGTGGGCATTCCCGTTCGTGGAGTGTTCACAGGCTCTTTTTTTGCTTGAGGGTAGAAATGTTAATAAATTTGCGATATAATAAAATATCCGACTAGTGAAAAAATATTGCACGAAATGGAGCTAAGATATGATTAAGAACAATCTTGAGATCGATGTAAAAGTAAAATGTCTGGAAGAAGGTGTCACACAGGCACAGCTGGCGCAGATGGTTGGCACCTCCGCACCGTATGTTAGTAGGCTGATAAACAAGAAAGAGGGCATCATCAATAAGGTCTTTGTGGATATGCTCGATAAGCTGGGCTACGACATCCAGCTTGTCTATGTGAAGAAGAAAGGGGCCGCTGAAAAATGAGCAAAGAAAGACTCAGTGCATTTACGGATGCGATATTGGCGATCATCATGACAATATTGGTGCTGGAACTTAAGAAACCGGAGGCAGCTGACTGGGCATCGTTTTGGGCACTCAGGTCGGATTTCTTCTGCTACTAAAAACATAGATCAAAGTGTTTATGCCTTAGAAACTTCCTTGTTCATCGTACTCGCTCTCGCCGCCAAAAGACAGGCTGCTGGCGTTTGTACAGCACTCCAAAGGCGTAAATTCCCGACTAGCCATCGGTA
>NZ_DBHIHF010000033.1:459-21374 GCF_057248925.1 Stomatobaculum sp. | reverse complement strand
CCTCTTCGGCGGTGGCGGCGGCGGTGGCCGCGGCGGCAGCGGTCGCAGAGGCATCACCGGCAGCACGACTTCGACCGGCACGGGCAACCGTGTGTACCAGAACGGTGTCGAGGGCAACTGGGTGAACTTTGATGTCGAGAACCACGGTTGGTACTTTGACCTCGGTAACGGCAAGAGAATCAAGGGCACCTGGGCTGACGTGGCGTATACCTACGACGGCCAAACCAAGATTTACAGCTACCACTTCGATGAGAACGGTGTCATGGACAGCGGCTGGTGGAAGAACGACCAGGGAACCTGGTTCCACCTCTCCACGATTCATGATGGCTGGTTCGGCTCGATGGACAAGGGCTGGTATCACGACAGCGCAGACGGCAGATGGTATTATCTGAACCTGCTGACCGGCGCTATGATGACCGGCTGGCAGCAGATTGACGGAACCTGGTACTACCTGAATCCGGTGACACCGGCACCGACCTGGGACTGGGATGCTTCTCAGAACCGCTGGGTGTACGGAAATCGTCCGGGCAGACCGTACGGTTCCATGTATGCGAACGAAGTGACGCCGGACGGCTACCATGTGGATGCTTCCGGTGCATGGATTCGCGAGACGCCGTAAGGCTCATATCGGCAGAAACGAGACTCCCCTAATTCTCGTACATGCGGGCGGGGCGGTGAAGACTTTTCGTCTTCACCCCGCCTTTTTTGTTCGTGGTCAGAAACACGGGCGCGCCAACGGCGACGTCGCGGAGCATTTCGCCGGAATTGCCGCCTTTCTTGACAGCCTTACTTCAACTCGCTACGATATTGTGAGATAAGGGAGGGACGTATGAAGGTTTTGTTGCCAATATTGAAGAAGTACAGGAGAGAGGCAGTGCTTGCGCCTCTCTTTAAGCTTGTCGAGGCGCTGCTCGAGCTGATTGTGCCGCTCATCATGGCACGGATCATTGACCGCGGCATTGCGATGGGAGATCGCGGCTATGTGTTACAGCAGTCGGCGTTGCTCCTGCTGCTCGGCGCGGCGGGACTCGGGTTCTCGATTACCGCGCAGTATTTTGCGGCAAAGGCGGCAATGCGGCTTGGCGGTGAACTCAGGCACCGGTTATTTACCAAGGTGCAGGAACTCAGCTTTTCTCAGCTGGATCTTTTCGGTGCGGACACCTTGATCACGCGGATGACGAGCGATGTAAACCAAGTGCAGTCCGGCGTCAACATGGTGTTGCGGCTGTTTCTCCGTTCGCCCTTCATTGTCTTTGGGGCCATGATAATGGCATTTACGATTGACGTGCCGTCGGCGCTGATTTTTGCGGTCGCAATTCCGGTGATCGGTGCGGTTGTCTTCTGGATTCTGCTGACCACCCTGCCGCTCTATAAAAAGGTGCAGGGGCGCTTGGATCAGATCATGACGAGCACGCGCGAAAATCTGACCGGTGTCCGCGTGATCCGGGCTTTTCGCCAGGAGGAGAATGAGAAACGGCGCTATGCAGAGCGGAATGCGGCCCTGTTTGCGGAGCAGATCCGTGTGGGGCGCATCTCAGGTCTCATGAATCCGCTGACCTATGTGCTCATTAACCTCGCGATTGTCGCACTGATTCAGACAGACGCCGTGCGCGTAAATGCAGGCATTCTCGCGACCGGTCAGGTGGTTGCGCTGCTGAATTATATGTCGCAGATCCTGGTGGAGCTTATCAAGCTCGCCAATCTGATTATTCAGGTGACGCGCGCCATGGCCTGCAGTGACCGCGTTGCTGCGGTGCTGGAAGTGCAGTGCGATATGCAAGACGGCAGCGAGGACACTGCGAAAGTGTTTGCGGGCGAGGCGGCAGATGCGGACGGCCGGAAGAAGGCGGTCGAATTCCGGGATGTCTCGCTCCGCTATGACGCAGAGAGCGGCGAGGCGCTCTCGCACATCAGCTTTACGGCCTATGCGGGCGATACCATCGGCATCATCGGCGGCACGGGCAGCGGCAAGTCCTCGCTCGTGAATCTGATTCCGCGTTTTTATGATGTGACGGCGGGCGAGGTGGCGGTCTTTGGCGAGGATGTGCGGAAACTGACGCTCGAAAGTCTCCGCGCGGCGGTCGGCATGGTCTTACAGAAGGCCGAGCTCTTTCAGGGCAGCATTGCCGACAATCTCCGCTGGGGCAAAGAGGATGCCGACAGCGCGGCGTTCTGGGAGGCACTGACAGTCGCGCAGGCGAAGGAATATGTCGAGACCAAGCCCGGACAGCTCGACTTCCGTCTGGAGCAGAATGCCCGGAATCTGTCGGGCGGTCAGAAGCAGCGCCTCACGATTGCGCGCGCGCTGATGAAGAAACCGGAGATTCTGATTCTGGACGACAGCGCTTCGGCACTCGACTTTGCGACCGACGCGGCACTTCGCACCGCAATCCGCGAGAGCGCAAAGGACATCACCTGCTTCATTGTGTCGCAGCGCGCGGCTTCGGTGCAGTATGCGGACCGGATTCTGGTGCTTGACAACGGGCAGCTGGTCGGCAGCGGCACACATGATGAGCTTCTCCGGGACAACCGGGTCTATCAGGAGATTTACTACTCCCAGTTCCCGAAGGAGGCGTGAGATGGAACAGAAGAAGAAAAATGATTTCCAGTGGCGCACCGTCAAAAAGGTGCTCCGTTATATCGGCCGCTTCCGGCTGTACCTGATCGCGTCGTTACTGTTTGCTTTCCTTACGGTTGTCCTGACCCTGCTCGCACCGCGTTTGACCGGTGCGGTTGTGGACCACATGATCGGCGCGGGACGGGTGGATTTCCCCGGCGTGCGGCGCATCATGCTGCAGCTTATCCTCGCGGCGGCGGGTGTGGGGATATTCCAGTGGTGCATGAATCTCTGCAACAACCACCTGGCCTATGCGGTCGTGCAGGCACTTCGAAACGATGCTTTCCGGAAGATTGAGCGTCTGCCGTTAAGTTACCTCGACGCGCACCCGGTCGGCGAGATCGAGAGCCGTGTGATTGCGGATGCCGACCAGTTTTCGGACGGCCTTTTGATGGGCTTTACCCAGCTCTTTACGGGTGTCCTCACGATACTCGGGACGCTCCTCTTCATGCTCTCGGTCAATGTCTGGATTACGCTCGCGGTCGTGTTGATCACACCGCTCAGCTTTCTGCTCGCGGGTTATATCTCAAAGCACAGCTATCTTTTGTTCCGCGCGCAGTCGACGCTTCGCGGCGAGCAGACCGGCATGATCAACGAGATGGTCGAGGGACAGCGCGTCGTCAAGGCCTTTCACCGCGAGCGTGCCGTGATTTCGGATTTCGATGCGCTCAATGAAAAGCTGACCGAGACTTCGCTGAAAGCGACTTTCTTCTCTTCGCTGACCAACCCGACGACGCGCTTTGTGAATGCGCTGGTCTATATGATTGTCGGTGCGGTCGGTGCTCTCTCGGTGATCGGCGGGCATCTGACGGTCGGTGAGCTCACGGCTTTTCTCAGCTACGCGAGCCAGTACGCAAAGCCGTTCAATGAGATTTCGGGCGTTCTGACCGAGCTTCAGAACGCGATTGCCTGCGCGGCAAGGCTTTTTGAGTTCATCGAGGAGGCGGAGGAGGTACCCGACGCGGCGGATGCCAAGGTGATAGAGCGCTTCGACGGTGCGGTCGGGTTTGACAAGGTAGACTTTTCCTATGTGCCGGAGCAGCATCTCATTGAGAACTTTGACTTTGCGGTGAAACCGGGGCAGAAGATTGCGATTGTCGGGCCGACCGGCTGCGGCAAGACGACGCTCATCAATCTCCTGATGCGCTTTTACGATGTGACGGGCGGCAGCATCACCCTCGACGGCACGGATCTCCGCGACCTGACGCGCGCCTCGCTTCGCGGCGGCTTCGGCATGGTCTTACAGGAGACCTGGTTAAAGAGCGGTACGATACGCGAGAATATCACGATGGGCAATCCCGGCATTTCCGAGGAACGTATGCGCGAAGTTGCGCGCACCTGCCACATTGCGAATTTCATCGAAAAGCTGCCGCAGGGCTATGATACGGTGATTGCCGAGAACGGCGAGGGCTTCTCGCAGGGACAAAAACAGCTGCTCTGCATTGCCCGCGTCATGATGAGCAATCCGTCGATGCTGATTCTCGACGAGGCGACTTCTTCGATCGACACGCGGACAGAGCTCAAAATTCAGGAGGCGTTCAATCAACTCATGGAGGGGCGCACGAGCTTTATTGTCGCGCACCGTCTCTCGACGATACGGAACGCCGATGTGATTCTCGTGATGAAGGCCGGACACATCATCGAAAAGGGCAACCACGAGGAACTCATGGCGGCGAAGGGCTTCTACTACACACTCTATGAGAGCCAGTTCCTCGGCAAGTCGATTTAGTGGCAAAGAGCGGGCCGCTTTGGTATAATGTGGCTGTTATTGTGAAATTGCGAAATGAGGAGGCAGAACATGAATATTGTTTGCTTGGATCTGGAGGGCGTGCTGGTTCCCGAAATCTGGATTGCGTTTGCCGAAGCTTCGGGCATCCCGGAACTTCGCCGCACGACGCGGGACGAGCCGGACTACGACAAGCTGATGCGCTACCGCATTGACATTCTGAAGGAGCACGGCCTCGGGCTCAAGGAGATTCAGGAGACCATCGCGACGATTGATCCGATGCCGGGCGCAAAGGAGTTCCTCGACGAGCTCCGGAGCTTTACCCAGGTCATGATTCTGAGTGACACGTTCACGCAGTTCGCGTCTCCTCTCATGAAGAAGCTGGGCTTCCCGACGATACTCTGCAACTCGCTCGAGGTCGCGGAGAGCGGTGAGATTACGGGCTTCAAGATGCGCATCGAGAACTCGAAGCTCACGACGGTGCGCGCACTCCAGTCGATCGGCTATGAGACGATTGCGAGCGGTGACAGCTACAACGATCTCGGCATGATTGAGGCGAGCAAGGCGGGCTTCCTGTTCCGGACGACGGAGGAAATCAAGAAGGCTTACCCGCAGTACCCGGCGTTTGAGACCTATGCGGAGCTGCTCGCGGCGATCAAGGCTGCGCAGTGACGAGATGAACAAAGGACAGCTTCCCGAAAGGAGGCTGTCTTTTCGTGTGCGGGAAATGGGAGAGTTTGCATCGCTGTCGCGGCGGGCGGAGAGGAGATTCGTATGACAGAGGCGATTTTTGACAGAGATCCGCGAGAGCTCTGCTTTGCGGCGGAAGTGCTCTCTTCGGCGGAGAGAACGGCGGACGGCGAGACTTGTTTTGCGGTGATTCTGGACCGGACGGCCTTTTTCCCGGAACAGGGCGGGCAGAAGGCGGACCGTGGCACACTCGGCGGGGCGGAGGTTCTGGATGTCACGATACAGGACGGCGTCATCACCCATCTGGTCGACGCGCCGCTTGCGGTCGGAAGCACGGTCACGGGGACGGTCGACTGGGCACGTCGCTTTGACTTTATGCAACAGCACACGGGCGAACACATGTTGTCGGGGCTTGCGCACCGCTTTTTCGGCGCGGAAAATGTGGGCTTTCACCTGAGCGAGCGAGAAGTGCAGGTGGACCTCAGTGTTCCGCTCGGCGCGGCGGATCTTACGAAGCTTGAGCGCGCGGTCAATGAGGCCATTTTCCGGGACATCCCGGTGCGCGCCTTTTATCCGGACGCGGCGGCGCTTGCGGCGATTTCCTACCGGCAGAAAAAGGAACTGACGGGCGCAATCCGCCTTGTCGAAATCGGGGATGTGGACACCTGCGCCTGCTGCGCGCCCCATGTTGCGCGGAGTTCGGAGGTGGGGCTCTTAAAGATTCTGAGCGCGATGAACTATAAGGGCGGCACCAGACTGTATCTCGCCTGCGGGATGCGGGCGCTCACGGCGTTTGCGGCCTGCCTCGACGAGGCAAAAGAGATTTCGGCGCGACTCTCGGCACCGCTCGGCGAACTGGACAGTGCGGTCGCGAAGGTGCAGGAGAAGAGCGCTGCCGCCGAGAGCCGGGCAGCTTCGATTGCGGTCGAACTGATTCTTGCAAAGGCAGAGACAGCGGCGCAGAGAGGCGAGCAGGCACCCTGTCTCCTTCTGCCGCCGCTCCCGGAGAGCGCGCTTCAGCGCGCGCTAAAGCCGCTCAGAGAGCGCTTTGCCGGTATCATCGGGCTTTTCTCCGGCGCGGAGGAGACAGGCTATACCTTTCTTCTGTCCGGCGACAGGGTTGACTGGAAGCCTTTTCTCGCCGAACTCCGCGCGCGCGGCGGCAAGGGCGGCGGCGGAAAAGATCGCATTCAGGGTCGTATCTTTTGTAAACCGACAGAAATACCCGCTCTTTTTCATAATTTTGTAAAAAGTGAGAAGTAAGATTGTGATAAAATTACAAGAGAAATGAAATAGAACTGAGAGCAGAGACGGCATCTCAGGGGGAGGGGGATTTCGTTTTGATGCAGGAAAAAATCAAAAAAAGGCTCTGTTGTCTCATCGCGGCACTGCTGCTCGTCAGCGGCATTTTCGGTGCGGAGACAGCTTATGCGGCGACCGAGCCGCAGATTGCCTCAGAGGGCGCGGCACTCTACAATGCGACGACGGGACAGTTTTTGTATGAAAAGAACGCAAATCAGCAGTTCTATCCGGCCTCAATCACCAAGTTTATGACGGCACTTCTGGTGCTCGAGAACAGTTCGCAGGATGACGTGGTTGTGTTCTCCGACAGCGCGACCGGAAATCTGGAGTCGGGCGCGGTGAATCTGGAGCTCACGACGGGCGATCGCGTCAAGGTGCGGGACTGTCTCTACGGGCTCATGCTGAAATCCGCAAACGAGGTCGCGAACGGACTTGCCGAGCATGTCTCGGGTTCGGTCTCCGCATTTGCGCAGAAGATGAACCGAAGAGCCAGACAGCTCGGTTGCACCAATACGAATTTCGTGAATCCGAACGGTCTGAACAATGCAAATCATGTCACGACACCGCACGACATGGCGCTGATCGCGAAGGCCTGTTTTGACCGCGCCGATTTCCGCGCACTGGATCAGACGACTTCGTACCATTTTCCGGCGACCAAAAAGCGGCCGAACGGCACGGACATCACCATGGGGCACCGTATGATTGCGCCGGGCGGTTCGGACTACTATCCGGGCATTCTCGGCGGCAAGACGGGCTATACGAGCGCGGCGGGCAATACGCTCGTGACCTGCGCGGAGCGAAACGGCGTGCGCCTCATTGCCGTGGTCATGAAGAGCAAGCGGACGCAGTACGCGGACACAAGAGCGCTGCTCGACTACGGGTTCCGGGTTGCGGGAGAGTCCGGCGGAAAAAAACAGGAAGCCGTGGGTGGGGAAACGGCACAGGAGACAAGCGGCAGAGTACAGGCGCTCACGGCAAACAGTCAGGCACAAAGTCAGCAGGGAAATCTGCCGGCAAATCAAAATCAGGCGGTAAGCAGGCAAACGGTACAGCCGGCGGAAAGTCAGGTAAATCCGGCAAGCGGACAGGCAGCAAATCCGGCGGCAAATCAAAATCAGGCAGTCAGCGGACCGGGGGCAAAGCTTCCAAGTCAGGCGGGGTGGCTCCAAAGAAACGGTGTGTGGGCGTACAGAGAAGCAAACGGTGAGCTTGTGAAGAATGCCCGCCGGGAGATTAACGGTGCGCAGTACTGGTTTGACGCGGACGGCAATATGAAGGAGGGCTGGCAGCAGGATAACACGGGTGCCTGGTACTACCTGACACCGGGGCAGGGCGCACTGCAGCAAAACTGCTGGCTACAGTATCGGAATCAGTGGTATTATCTTGGAAGTGACGGCAAAATGTTGACAGACAGCCGCACACCGGACGGATACCGCGTCAACAGGGAAGGGGTTTGGATTGGATAAGAAGAAGCTTTTCTTCTCGTTCGGTTTGGCGGCGGCCGGCATTGCGGCGGCCGCCCTTTTTGAATCTGAACGGGAGCGCCGGAGCCTCATTGTGCGCCGCTATGAACTGCGGAGCCCGAAAATCGAAAGACCGCGCCGCATTGTATACCTCTCGGACTTTCACGAGCGCCGTCTCGGCGACATTGCGGTGCGGCTCCTGAAAGAAACGGCGCTGCTTCGGCCGGACTACATCTTCCTCGGCGGAGATATGGTGACGGCAAAGCACGGCGCTTCGATTCAGGCGACTCTCGCACTGACAGAGCGGCTCGCGGAAATCGCGCCGGTCTACTACGGCGAGGGAAACCACGAGGCGCGGCTGGACCGCGACCGCGGGCGCTATTTGCAGCTGTTCGATGACTTGCAGGCGGGGCTCAGTCGGCAGGGCGTACACTATCTCTCGGATGAGACCGTGCTGCTCGGCGATGATCTTGCGCTCTCGGGGCTTCATATCACCGAGAATTTTTACCGTAGAGCGCCGCACGATGAGATGCGCGCGGACTATGTGCGGTCTCATCTCGGCGCAGCAAACGCAGCGCGCTTTCAGCTTCTCTTTGCGCACAGCCCGGCTTTTTTTGACGCCTATGCGCGCTGGGGCGCGGATCTCACGTTCGCGGGGCACTGGCACGGCGGCACGGTGCGGCTCCCGGGGAACATAGGTCTCATGACGCCGCAGTTTGAATTTTTTCGCCGCCCGGCGAGCGGGCTTTTCTGCCGGGGAGAGCACGCGATGCTCCTAAGCCCGGGCATCGGCACGCACAGCATTAACCTCCGCTTGATGAATTTGCCGGAGCTCATGGTGCTGGAGCTTCGAAAGGGGAGAGAACATGGCAGATGAGGCGCTCTCGCTGCGGCTTGAAAAGTTTGAGGGGCCGCTCGATCTGCTCTTAAAGCTGATCGAGAAGAATAAAATCAATATCTACGACATTCCGATCGCCGAGATTACGGAGCAGTATATGGCGTATCTCTCCGGCATGGAGAGAGAGGATCTCGATCAGCTCTCGGAGTTCCTTCTGATGGCGGCGACCCTGCTCGACATCAAGGCGCGCATGCTCCTGCCGCGCGAGGTGGATCAGGAGACCGGCGAAGAGATGGACCCGAGAGCGGAACTTGTGAGCCGCCTTCTGGAGCACAAAAAGTACAAGCTGATGGCGGAGGAACTCGCCGACCGCGAATTCGACGCCTACAAGGTCTTTTTCCGCGAACCCGCGCTGCCGAAAGAGGTTGCGGAGTGGACGCAACCTGTGGATCTCGACGAGCTCTTTCAGGATGTGACGCTCACGCGACTTCAGTTTGTGTTTCAGGAGGTCATGCGCCAGCGCGAAGACAGGATCGATCCGGAGCGGAGTCGCTTCGGGACCATCAAGCGCGAGCCCATCAGTCTGAAGATGCAGATTGAAGCGGTCATGAGTTATGCGCGCGCGCACGAGAGCTTTTCGTTTCGGGACTTACTCGAAAAGCGGCGCAGCAAGCTGCTCCTTGTGGTCACATTTCTCGCGGTGCTTGAGCTCATGAAGGCAGGAATTCTGACCGCTTCACAGGAGAGTCCGGCGCTCGATATTTACCTCGAGGTCTCGGCGGAAGAATTGGAGAACAGGCACGACTTTTCGGAGCTTTTTGACGGCTGAGCTTGCGCGCGGCTTCCGGGGCGTGGTATGCTCTCTTTGTATCGATAAATGTACAAGGCCTCGGAGAGGCCGGAGGTGGATATGGAATTTCGGCATGTATTGGTGGCGGGCGGCGGCGTGCTCGGCGCGCAGATTGCGTTTCAGACGGCGTTTAAGGGCTTTCCGGTGACGATATGGCTTCGGAGCGAGGGCTCGATCGGCAGAACGGAGCCGAAGCTTGCGCGTCTTTACAATGTGTACCGCGCGGAACTCGCGCGGGTCGGCGAGGCGATGCTCGCGGGCAAACCGCTTGATTTGCCGCGTGGTTTCGGCGACGCGGCGGCGGTCAAGAGCGCGGAGGATCTCGCGAGGCTCGAGAAGGCCGTTGAGGCAGCGAAACAGAATATTCGGCTCTCGCTGGATCTTGAAGAGAGTGTCCGCGAGGCGGACTTTATCATCGAGAGCATGGCGGAGGACAGGGAGGCCAAGCGGGAATTTTATGCGAAACTTGCGCCCTTCCTCGACGAGAAGACAATCGTCGCGACGAATTCCTCGACGATGATTCCGAGCATGTTCTCGGATTTGCTGCCCTATCCGGAAAATTATCTCGCACTTCACTTTGCAAACAATATCTGGCGCAGCAACACGGCGGAGATTATGGGACACAGCGGCACTTCGGAGGCGGTCTTTGGCCGCGTCGTCGAATTTGCCAAGGAAATCGGCATGATTCCGCTGGAACTCAAAAAGGAGCAGCCGGGCTATATTCTGAACTCGATGCTCGTGCCTTTCTTAAGTGCCGCGGAGGCGCTCTGGGCCAATGAGGTCGCCGACCCGGAGACCATCGATAAGACCTGGACGCTCGGCACGGGTTCGCCCTACGGCCCCTTCCGGATTCTCGACATTGTGGGGCTTCAGACGGCGTACAATATTGTCTCGATGAATCCGGAGGCGAAAAATCCGGAGAGCACGGCCGGCAAGATTGCGGCGGGTCTCAAGGCGAAAATCGACGCGGGCAAGACCGGCGTCAACGCGGGCGAGGGCTTTTACCGCTACGAAAAATAAGAGGCAGAACAAACGGTTCCGTGCTATACTGGTACGGACAAGAGTTCTTTAACAGATTTCAGAAGTGGAGGAACCAATATGTTGACACATCTTTCTATTGAGAAGGTAATCGGAAGAGAAATCATTGACTCCCGCGGCAATCCGACGGTTGAAGCGGAGGTCACGCTTTCCGACGGTTCGGTCGGCAGAGGCACCGCACCGAGCGGCGCTTCGACCGGTGAGTTCGAGGCGATTGAGCTTCGCGACGGCGACAAGTCCCGCTTCGGCGGCAAGGGCGTTAAAAAGGCTGTCGAGAACATCAACACCGTGATCAATGACGTGCTGCACGGTCTGGATCCGCAGAATGTCTACGCGGTCGATGCCGCTATGCTTGCGGCGGACGGCACCGAGAACAAGTCGAAGCTCGGCGCAAACGCGATTCTCGCGGTTTCGATTGCTTCGGCAAAGGCAGCGGCCGAGTCACTCGGCATTCCGCTGTACCGCTTCCTCGGCGGCGCAAACGGCAATAACCTGCCGGTGCCGATGATGAACATCTTAAACGGCGGCGCACATGCGACGAACTCCGTGGACACCCAGGAGTTCATGATTATGCCGGTCGGCGCGCCGAGCTTCTCCGAGGGTCTCCGCTGGTGCACCGAGGTGTTCCACAGCCTCCAGAAGATTCTGAAGAGCGAGGGCAATACGACGGCTGTCGGCGACGAGGGCGGTTTTGCGCCGAACTTAAAGGACGACGAGGACACGATTGAGCACATTCTCGCGGCAGTCCGCGACGCAGGCTACGAGCCGGGCAAGGACTTTGTGCTCGCGATGGATGCGGCTTCCTCCGAGTGGAAGAGCGACAAGGGCATCGGCTTCTATCATCAGCCGAAGTCCGGCAAGGACTTCACCTCGAAGGAGCTCATTGCGCACTGGAAGAGCCTCATTGAGAAGTATCCGATCTGGTCCATCGAGGACGGCCTCGACGAAGAAGACTGGGAGGGCTGGAAAGAGATGACGAAGGAGCTCGGCGACAAGGTTCAGCTGGTCGGCGACGATCTCTTTGTTACGAACACGAAGCGCCTTAAGAAGGGCATTGAGCTTGGCTGCGGCAACTCGATTCTGATTAAGCTCAATCAGATCGGTTCGGTCTCCGAGACCCTCGAGGCAATCAAGATGGCGCACAAGGCGGGCTACACGGCGATTACATCCCACCGCTCCGGTGAGACCGAGGATACGACGATTGCCGATCTCGCGGTCGCGCTGAATACGCGTCAGATTAAGACCGGTGCGCCGAGCCGTTCCGAGCGTGTCGCGAAGTACAACCAGCTGCTCCGCATCGAGTCGGATCTCGGTGTCGCGGCGGAGTATCCGGGCAAGAACGCGTTCAACCGTTAATCACACGAAAAAAATAAAGGCAGGGTGCCGGAGAGAAATTTCCGGATAATCGGGAAGCAGCAGAATCTGCGCGAACTCGTCACCGTATGCGGGGAGTCCGTCTGTCACTGCGAGAGCGGGAAGGCAGACAAGGGGCCGTGAGCCGCGAGCCGGGAGACCGGCCCTGTCTTTTAAGTACCTTCCTGAGCACGAGTGCCTGTCCGGGAACGCAGAGAAGAGGCGGGTCGCCTCTTCTTTGTGTGACAAAGAGAGGCTCTCTGCGAAGATGAGTCTCTCTTTGCGCTTTATTTGGAATTTTGGCGCGGATATGTTACAATGAAACGGCATCATTTCATGCAAAGGGAGGAAATTGAAATGAAGAAAGTTAAAGTTGGAGCAGTTTTAGTGGCAGCAGCGCTCGCGGCAGTTCTGGCGACCGGCTGCAGCAGCAAGAAGGACGAGAGCAAGGCAGCTTCCGGCGCTATGGAGTCCGCTTCCAGTATGGTGGAGAGCGCAAATGCGGCAGCTTCCAGCGGTGTCGAAGAGGCAAACAAGGCAGCTTCCAGCGCGGTTGACGAGGCGAACAAAGTAGCTTCCGACGCGGCAAAGGCAGGCTCCGATGCAGCTTCCGCAGCGGCGGAGGGCGCAAACAAGGCGGCTTCCGATGCGGCAAAGGCAGGCTCCGAGGCAGCAAAGGCCGGCGAGAAGGCTGCGGGCGCAGCGGCGGAGAAGGCCGGTGAGGTAGCCGACAAGGCGGGCAAAGCGGCAGAGAAGGCAGGCGAGGCAGCGGGTAAAGCTGCTGCGGGTGCTGATAAGGCCGGCGAGACCACGGTTTCCGAGTCCAGATAAGATACTGTTTGCTGAAATGCCAGAGGCTCTCCGCGAGGATGAGCCTCTTTTTATGCGGACAGAGACGGTTCCGAGGAATGGGATAATAGACAGAAGGGTAAGGCTATGAAGAAGAAATACGGAGTAGCGGTGGCAATGGCGGCGCTCGCAGCCGTTCTCGCAGCGGGTTGCGGCGCAAAGAAGGCGGAGAGCGCGGCTTCGTCTGCCGAGAGCACGGCGGCAGCGATGTCTTCGGCAGGCGAGAGCGCAGCATCCGATGCGGCATCGAAGGGCGAGAGTGTGGCGTCCGAGGCAGCGTCGAAGGGTGAGAGCGCGGCGAGCGAAGGCGAAAAGAAGCTTGCGGACTTCAAGGCAGAGGATTTCAAGGCGGGTGGCGATATCACGGCACAGGCCGAGGCAGCGGCGCAGATGCTCGCGGAGAAGCACGAGAAGCTGACGGTTGCCGACGGAACCTATCAGGTCAACGTGATGCTTTCCGGCGGCAGCGGCAGGGCAAAGATTGCGAGCCCGACCGAGCTCACGGTGAAGGACGGCAGAGCGACCGCCAAAATCGTCTGGAGCAGCGACAAGTACGACTACATGGAAGTCGAGGGCATTCGCTTTACGCCGGAGATTCAGAACGGCCACTCGGTCTTTATGGTTCCAGTCACGGAGCTCGCTAAGCCGCTTGCGATGGTCGGCGACACGACGGCGATGAGCACGCCGCATGCAATCGACTATCAGCTCACATTCGAACTGCAGAAGTAAGGACTTCGGGCAAACAGCGCATTCATAAAGGAGCGGAGAGATGAGAAAGACAAAGCTTGCATTGTTGGCATTGACGGCGGCCCTGGCGGTCACAGCCTGCGGCGGCAAAAAGGAAGAAAAGAAGCCGGAGACCGTGAGCGCGGCGGAGACACAGGCAACGGAGGCGACGACGCTTGCCCCCGCGACCGATGAAGAGAAGGCTAAGGCAGCCGAGGTTGGCAAGAAGATTGATGCAATCTATGTCCAGAACTGGAGCGAGGACACGGAGAAGCTCTGCAAAGAGGCAAAGGAGGCTTGGGACGCTTTGAGTGACAGCGCAAAGGCAGAGGTGAAGGGCGAGCACGCGTCACCGGAGTATTTCGGTCTGGACACCGGCGATGTGACAAAGGACAATCCCTTAAACCAGGATGAGATCGGTGAGAAGGAGATTCTGGTGGTGAGCTTCGGCACGTCCTATAACGACAGCCGCGCGAAGGATATCGGCGGCATCGAGTCCTATCTCGCGAAGCAGTTCCCGGACTACAGCGTGCGCCGCGCCTTTACGTCTCAGATTATCATGAACCACATCCTCGCGCGGGACGGCGAGAAGATTGACAATGTGGAGCAGGCGCTGGAGCGCGCCAAGAAGAACGGCGTCAAAGAGCTCATTGTCCAGCCGACTCATCTCATGCAGGGCAAGGAGTACGATGAGTTAAAGGAGACGCTCGACAAACACAAGGCGGATTTTGCAAAAGTCGCGCTCGCAGAGCCGTTGCTCGGCGAAGTGGGCAAGGACGCGGAGGAGGTCAATGCCGACAAGGAGCAGGTCGCGACCTTGCTTGTCCAGGCAGCTGTGACCGACGGCGGTTTTGATTCTGTCCAGAAGGCAGGACAGGACGGCGCGGCCTTTGTCTTCCTGGGACACGGTACCTCCCACACCGCGGCAATCACCTATTCCGAGATGCAGACCGCAATGCGGAAGCTCGGCTACAACAATGTGTTCATCGGCACCGTCGAGGGCGAGCCGGCGGAGACTGCGGTCGATGCTGTAATCGGAGCGGTCAAGAAGGCGGGCTTTAAGAAGGTCACGCTTCGTCCGATGATGGTTGTCGCAGGCGATCACGCGCACAACGATATGGCGGGCGCGGAGGACGATTCCTGGGTGCAGAAGTTTGTCGCGTCGAAGAACTTTGACCGCGTCGAGACCCAGATTCTCGGCCTGGGCGGCATTGCCGACATTGAGAAAATTTATGCGGCGCACACCCAGGCAGCGATCGATCAGGCCGAGGGCAAGACGGCAGAGAGTAGCGCAGCCGAGACGACGGCTGCCGAGAGCAAGGCAAACTAAAGACTGACAGGGAGAGAAGATGAAGAGAAACAGCAGGATGCGAGGCATAAGCGGATTGCTTGCGCTGGCACTCGGGCTCAGCTTACTCATAAGCGGCTGTGGAGCGAAGGCGCCCGAGAGCGGCGCTGCGGGCAGCGCGGCGGCGAAGGAAGGGACGACGGCGGTGACAGCGGAGAGTCAGGTCACGGCGACCGCCGCATTGCCGGACGGCGTCTATACGGCGCGCTTTGAGACCGACAGCTCGATGTTTCATGTGAGCGAGGCGATGCACGACCGCGGGACGCTGACCGTAAAGGACGGGAAGATGACCCTCCATGTGTCACTCCAGTCAAAGCGCATCCTGAATCTTTTCCCCGGGCGCGCCGAGGATGCCAAAAAGGACGGCGCCGCGCTCCTGCAGCCCACGACTGATACGGTCAAATTTGAGGACGGGAGTACGCAGGAGGTCTACGGGTTCGATATCCCCGTCCCGGCGCTTGACACGGAATTCCCGCTCGCCCTTGTCGGCACCAAGGGGGTCTGGTATGACCATCAGGTCAAAGTCACAGAAGTCAAAGCAGAAGAGGTAAGTCAGGCGGCAGCTCCGGAGATTCCGGGGCTGCGCTTTGTTAAACGGATGGATCTTCGCTACGCAAAGACCTTTGACATTTACTTCTATGAGAAGAATTTTGCGCTGATCGATGTGCACGGCGCGGCGCGCTATCTGGTGATTCCGGAAGGAGAGACAGCGCCGAAAGAGCTGTCGGGCGATGTGGTGCGCTTACAGCAGCCGCTGAATCGCATCTACCTCGCGGCGACGGCGGTGATGAGTCTCTTTGAGGTAAACGGTGCGCTCGGCGATGTCCGCTTTACCGGCACGAGGGCGGAGGGCTGGCACATTGACGCGCCGAAGCAGGCGCTTTCGAGCGGTGCCATGCGCTTTGCGGGAAAGTACAGCGCGCCGGACTACGAGCTCCTCACGTCGGAGGGCTGCGACCTCGCCGTCGAGTCGCTGATGATACTGCACGCGCCCGAGGTGAAGGAGATGTTCGAGCGGCTCGGGATTCCGGTCTTTGTCGACTACTCGAGCAACGAGAGCCACCCGCTCGGGCGCACCGAGTGGGTGCGGCTCTACGGTGTGCTGACGAATCATCAGGCGGAGGCCGAACGGTTTTTTGACGCGCAGTGCAAAAAAATGGACTCGTTGCGGAATGTCGCGGACAGCGGGAAACAGGTTGTATTTTTTGCGATGAACCGCGACGGGAGTTTTGTCGTTCGGCGGCGCACGGACTATGTGCCGAAGATGATACAGCTCGCGGGCGGACACTATGTCGGCATCGGCGCGGATGAGGCCGGCAGGAGTTCGGTGCAGCGCGTGTCGCGCGAGGCGTTTTTCGAGGCGGCGCGCGATGCCGACGTACTGATTTACAATGCGACCGTGGAGGCACCGCTCAAAGATCTCGCGGAGCTCAAGGCAAAGGATGAGCTCTTCGCCGATTTCAAGGCCGTACAGGCGGGGGAGGTCTATCAGCTCGGCGGCGACATGTACCAGTCGGCGGATGCGGTCGCAGGTCTGACGCTCGACTTTTACCGTGTGCTGCACGGCGAGACCGGGAGCACGCTGCAGTATCTGAGGAAGCTCTCATGAGGGCGGGGAGAGGGCGGAGCGCACTGGTATTTCTGTTCCTTGGCCTTGCGCTGCTTTTGCTGTTCTACTGGAATCTCGCCGCAGGGACAGTGCTCTTTTCGCCGGGAAAGCTGTGGACGCTTTTCAGCACGCCGGGCGGCACAGATCCGGCGGCGAGCATTTTATTCAAGATACGCCTGCCGCGCGCGCTGATGGCCTTGCTGCTCGGTGGGGCGCTTGCGGTTTCTGGCTTTCTCCTGCAGACTTATTTTGCGAACCCGATTGCGGGGCCCTTTGTGCTTGGAGTCTCCTCGGGCGCGCGCCTCGCGGTGGCAGTCTGCATGATGCTTTTTTTCGCGCGAAACCGCGCGACAAGCTCACTTGCGCTGGTGCTCGCGGCCTTTCTCGGCTCGCTTGTCTCGCTCGGTTTTCTGCTCGCGGTCTCAAGCCGGGTGCGTCACATGGCGGCTCTCTTGGTCGCAGGCATCATGATAGGCTATATCTGCTCGGCCGCGACCGATTTTTTGCTTAGTTTTGCGGCGGATTCGGAGATTGTTTCGCTGCACAGCTGGTCCCAGGGCAGCTTTTCCGGCATGAGTCTCGCTGAGGTCAGGACAGCGGCACTGCTCATTGCAGGCTGCGCGGTAGCGCTCCTGTTTCTCGCCAAGCCGCTCGGCGCCGTCCAGCTCGGCGAGAGCTATGCCGAGAGTCTCGGCGTCAATGTCATGCGGCTTCGCACGCTCTTAATTCTCCTCGCAAGCCTGCTCGCCGCGACCGTGACAGCCTTCGCAGGGCCGGTCTCGTTTGTGGGTGTGGCCGCGCCGTTTTTAATCCAGCGCCTGCTCTGCACCAACAAGCCGCAGCTCGTGCTTCCGGCCTCGTTTCTCGGCGGTGCGGTTTTCTGCATGGCCTCGGATTTCATTGCGCGGACAGCCTTTCAGCCGACGGAGCTTGCGCTCAGCACGGTGACCTCCTTTTTCGGCGCGCCGATTGTACTCTGGTTATTGGTGAAACGGCGGGGAAAATGAGACAACGATACCAAAACAGAGACTCGGATGATACGAGGAGGAGAGATGTCGGTCACAAGCTTTTTACATTTGCGCGAAACAGGCGGCGGAGAATTTGCGATTGAAGCGTTCCGCGAGGCGATTGCGAACCAATATCCGGGAACGGATACGGAGCAGAGTCAAAGCAAGTCTTTGGCCTATGATATTGTTTGGAGTAGGTATTCGGATTGCTTACAGTTTGAACTAAGACTCGATCGAACACGCCGCACATTCGCGGTAGAGTATTTTGATTCGAATGACAGAATCCGGGACTACGCAAAATTGATTCTATGGATCAGGCGTTACTTTCCGAAAGAGAAAGAAGTGGTCTTGGTGGATGAAAACAATGAGGAGACAATGCCGCTTTCCCCGGAGGCAGAGATTGCGGAGATTGAAGCGTGGCTCGTGCGCGTCGGCATATAAGCCGATCGAGTAAAATCCGTGATTGTTCCGGGCATTACAATGTCTCTCTGTCATTGAGAAGCAGATGAGAAGGAAAAGGGCAGCTCTTTCAAGCAGAGGGTGTCTTGAGAGTAGGAGGAGCTATGCAAAATAAGCAGGGGGTAAAACTTGCGGCAGAGGGGGTAAAAACGGGCTATGGTTCGCGCGTGGTACTCTCGGAGGTCGCATTTGAACTTCGCCCGGGCGAGGTCATGGCCTTACTCGGGCCGAACGGTGCGGGCAAGTCGACCCTCCTGAAGAGCGCGGCGGGACAGCTTGCCCTGCAGGGCGGCAGCATCTACCTCGACGGAAGGGATTTACAGTCCTTTTCCGGCCGAGAACGGGCGGAAAGTATGGCCCTCCTCTTTACCGAGCGCAGGGAGCCGGAGTTTGCCACCGCGCGGGAAGTGGTAGAAGCAGGGCGCTATCCCTACACGGGACGCTTCGGAACCTTGCGGGAACAGGATCATAAAGCGGTGGCGCGCGCCATGGCCTATGTGCGAACTGAAGAACTTGCGGCGCGTCCCTTTGCGGAGCTCAGCGACGGTCAGCGCCAGCGCGTGTTGCTCGCCAGGGCGCTCGCGCAGGAGCCGCGGCTCATTTTGCTCGACGAGCCGACAGCGTTTCTCGACCTTCGCCACAAGATAGAACTCCTCGGTTTGCTGCGGGAGCTCGCGACCCGGGAGGGACTCGCGGTTCTGGTTTCGCTCCACGAGCCGGACCTCGCGCTGAAGTGTGCCGACCGCGTGCTGCTTGTCGCGGACGGCAAGGTGCTGCCGCCTGCTCCGCCGGAGCAGGCGCTCTCCGAGGAGCATATGCGCTGCATTTACGGGCTGGGTGTCACTTACGACGCGCTCTCCGGCAGTGCGGAATTGCCGCGGCGCACAGAGCACACGCCGCCGGACACGCTGGTACTCGCGGGCGGCGGGAGCGGCATACCGATTTACCGGCGGCTTCGGCGCGAGGGTGTATCCTTTGCAGCCGGGATTTTCAGCACAGCGGATCTGGATTATCCGGTTGCGCTTCGTCTTGCCGCAAAAGTCTTTGAGACCGCGCCCTACGAACCTGTCTCGGAATCGTGTCTGCAAGCGGCAAAGGCCTACCTCTCGCAGGTAAGTCGGGTCATCTGGGCGGAGCCGCCGCTCGGGAGCGGCAATGCGGCCCTGCTTGCATTGCGGGAGATTGCGGAAACAAAGGGCATTTTAGAGCAGAAATAAAACGAGGTTGGCATATCGTTTCGCCCGAATCGCGGAGAGTCGAGCTGTGTTCACAGGGGAAAGTCTGCGTGCATTGCGGGCACGGGCGAGAGAAAGGGAAGTTTGGAACCGGAAAATACGGATGAATGCGGAAACATGCGCTGCATGCGGGCGTGCGGAAGAACTGTCGAAAGCAAACGCAAAAGAACTGCCGCGATTGGGCCTGCAGGGACGATCGCAAGCGTACATCCGCGGAAATGACAGACGGTCGGAAGGAAAAGGGGATATGAACATTCAGATTTTCGGGGGCGGCAAGAATTTTGACGTGAAAAAGGCGGAGCGCTATTTTAAGGAGCGCCGCATCTCGGTACAGCGCGTGGATCTCTTTGAGAAGGGACTCAGCAAGGGGGAACTCCGCGCGGTGTGTCGGGCGCTCGGCAGCGCGGAAGCTCTGGTCGACACCGGCGCGAAGGCAAAGGAGACTGTAATCTGGTTTCAGCACACAGCGGAAGAGGACAGGGAGGCATTTTTGCTGGAGCACCCCGAGATTATGCGTCAGCCCATCGTGCGAAACGGCGCGCAGGCGACGGTCGGCTATCAGCCCGAGGTCTGGAAGAACTGGGCGTGAGGCGGTTCCGGGTTTAACCGAGCCAGCTCCAGTTCTCCTCGCGGGGCAGGGTGAGGGTCAGCATCACGACTTCGCCCGCACTGTTTTGTGAGAGATCCTCCGGGAGAGAGCGGAGCGGGAGCGGATTGCCCTCCTCGAGTTCCTGGAGGATACATCGGATGCCCTCCGCGCGCGCGTCATCAATCGCGTCGGCGCGGTCTCTGCCCTCGCCGTAGCAGCCCGGAAAGTCCGGGAAAGCGGCCCGAAAGCGACCGTCACGTTCGGTGAGAATAATCGGGTAATCAAATGCCATGGAGGTATCCTTTCCGGAGACTGAAACAAGAGTCGCTTCATTATAGCATGAAACGACAGGAAAACAGCGGCAAATCCCTGCCCCGCGATTCGCTGTAGGAATGATTTCAGACTGTCCTATTTGATCTTGCAATCTAGCCTCATTGATTCGCCGGCTCTTGCCAAAGGGGAGCTCTTTTGATGTAGTTACGAATGGGCAGATACAAGATTCATTACAGTTCGCTGTAGGAATGATTTCAGACTGTCCTACTTGATCTTGCAATCTAGCTTTGCAAAAAAAAATGAAAAAGTGCTTGCATTCTCCGGGACAGCATAGTAGAATAACGAGGTACCAAGCGGGGATGCTGGAATTGGCAGACAGGCTAGACTAAGGATCTAGTGGCCACAAGCCGTGTGGGTTCAAGTCCCATTTCCCGCAGCGTATGAGAGGGCTGTGACGAAAGTCGCAGCCCTCTCTTTTTATGCCCGCGGCGCGGCTTGAATTCATTTCTGTAAACCGTTATAATGAAGATTAAGGTTCAAGAGCAAAAGACAATGGCAGGTAAATGACGGGAGGTTCTATATGAGAAAAGCAGGATTGTTCTGCGTTGCGGCACTGGCGGCACTCAGCATCAGCGCTTGCGGCGGTTCGAAGAAGGAGAGCACGGCGACGGAGACTACGGTGGCGGCTTCTACGGTCGAAGAGGGAACCACGGCGGCGGGCGGCAGCATCATCGCGCCCGAGGCGAGTAAGACCGATCACCAGAACGGCGGTTTCCCGGTGCGACTGGATGCGGACAGCTTCAACGGCAAGACCGTAAAGGCAGAGTTCTTTGTTTTTGACCGCTATGATGTGGCAAAAATCAATGCGCTGAAGGCGGGCGATGTGCTTCAGGTCGCGAATCACAATGTCGCAATCAAGACCATCGATAAGAAGAATGCCGAG